>JAUVLL010000079.1 GCA_030600745.1 Spirochaetaceae bacterium
TCGTGTTCTGTTGGTGCACTTTATGATCCAGAAGGGTTTATAGATGAGCTCCTTCTGTATCACCTGTACATCGGGTACTAGTAAAGCTTTCCTTTTCAGTATAGATGCATGTGTAAGATAGGTTCTGGCAGAATTGAATGCTTCCTCCTCTGAAATTGATGCTGTGAGGATGTTTTCTGAAACTGCCTCAATATTTTCCTTTTCAAACCTATCGGTTGTAGTAGCGATATTATTTATCATATCGACAAAGCATGATGCTTCCATTATTCTGCTTTTTCCTATTATTGTATTTACTGTGTAATGAAAAAACACCCAGTAGTATGGATAGAAAACTATTTTTTGGGATTTTGGAATATAGTTTTCAATGAATGGCTGAATAACTGTTATTGCTTCATCGCAGCCCAAAGATCCCTTTATAGAATTAATTACTATCTTTTCAGCTGCTGTACTTATCGAATCTATCAACGTTAATCCTTAATTTCTGTATTAGTAAAACAGGAAGTCTCTTGTTTGAGACTTCCTGCATAATAAAATCAGATACAAATTATTTATCTTTATCGAGTTTTCTTCTAACTGCCATTGCTTCAGGGGACAGGTCAAACTCTGCACTGGTTAATATTCCTTTTGGAATAGGTCCAACTTCCGCTGTCAGATCCATTGCTTTTAGTATATATGCGGGAACCGGATGTGATTTCTGTGTTGCAAGACTTACTACTATCATCAGGATAAATGAAATCAGAACACCTGCCACCATAGGCGGCAATACAAATGAAGTTATTTCGGCTAAATAGGCACTAAGCGCACCACCCACCATAGAAGAAATTGCGCCGGGGGTATTGGCCTTTTTCCACCAGACTGCACAGACATAAGCAGGGAGGAATGCACTTCCAAGAACCGAAGTCGTAAATATTACAATAGAAAAAACTCCAGGAGGTTTGACAACTGCTATTATAAACCCAATAATACCAATTACCAGTATTAGAATTCTTGAAACAAGGACCATGGCTTTATCATCTGCTTTAGGATGAATAAACCGCTGGTATATGTCTCTGGAAGCAATAGTTCCTACCTGAAGCAGGATCGAATCGGCCGTGGACATAATAGCAGCCATAATAGCGGCCATAACAATTCCTGTAACGGCACCCGGTAGAAGTTCTCCTGCCAGAGTGAATATGGCTATTTCCGGGTCAGCAAGATTGGGAAGAAGGATAATTGCGAAAATACCAAGCATATATGGTGCTGTTACAAAAAATATGTTCCATATTGTTGAATAAACACCAGCCATACGGGCGGTTCTCGGACTTTTCATTGCCATGTGTCTTGTTACTACATGAGGCCAACCCATATATCCAACAGAAAAAATCAGAACTGCACCCAGAATGTCAGGCCAGGCTCCTTTATGAGCAAGGTCTTTACCCCAGATTGACAGATATGTTGGGTCAATCTGTGCAATGGCATTATTAGCTGCTGTAAATCCGCCTACGGCATTTAAGGTTACAATAGATATCCAGACCATACCTATAAGCATTACAATACTCTGAAAAAAATCAGTATAGGCAACAGCAAAATATCCGCCCAGGAAGGTATAGATCATTATAATACCAACAGCAAAAGCCAGGGCTGCCCAGTACGGAAGACCGGTTACAAGAGCCATACCCTTCCCTCCGGCAATAAACTGAGCCAGAATATAGAAGAAAAGAAAGAAAACGGAGAGACTACCAGCTATCAGCCTTGTTGCCGGATGGGGATATCTGTGTTCCAGGTACTCAATTGAAGTAAGAGATCCCAGAATCTTTGAAAGTTTTCTCATCCTGCGTCCAATTATCGACAGATTGACTACACCGCCTCCGATGTCTCCTGAGGCATAAAAAATTGACCAGTATCCTGTAGTGAATCCTGCGGATCCTCCTCCAAGGAACATGTATCCACTCATAGATGTAGCCTGCAGTGTCATTGCAGTTACGAGTGGACCTACCTGTCTGCCTCCGAGCAGATAGCCTTCAAGGTTATTTGCACCCCCTTTTCTCACAGCCCAAAATCCAATACCTACGACTACTACATAGTAAAGAACAAGAAAGATCAGTACATCACTACCCATTACTTGTGCCTCCCTTTTCTTCAGTCTCTACATCTTCCGGCCAGTCCTTACTTTTAACAAAGAAGATGATTGTGTAAACAATCCAGAAAATCGGGAATCCAAAAAGTACGGCTGCCGTCATGCCGGGTAAACCAAACATACGAACCTCCAGATAAAATTTTGATTATTAAAGTTTAAACCCGATTATATTAGCGGTCAAGTATTATTATCCATAGAGCTTTTTGCGCTGTATCACATTTTCTACTTAAAAATACTTCTTATCTAATATATTGACTCTAGACTGGCGCAAAAAGCCAAAAACAAGTCGAATTCAGAGACCTCGCAAATGCCTCCCATAGTTATTCGGTATAAGTTAACAATATTTTTCAAATCAATTGGAATTAATTTGACATTATTTCTATTAATGTTATAATTCTCCTTTATTTCTAATAATAAAACAGCTGGTTGCATCTGCTTTCTTGCAGGTTTACCGGTTTTTTCTTTTTTACCCACTGTTTAATAGTCAGGTAGGATAGATCTGAAATAAATATAATATAAATTTATGGAGGCCAGGTGTGGAAAATTTTAGGTATTTGAAACCTGCCACGTTAGAAGATGCCATCTCCGGTAAGAGTGAGTATGGCAGTAGAGCTAATTTCCTTCTGGGAGGAACTGATCTTTTAATAGCTATGGACAAAGGTGTTGTTCTTCCTGATGCTGTTATCGATCTTAAAGGCATTAGCGAACTTAAGTATCTTGAAGAAAGGGATGGAGCTATTTACATTGGTGCTGCAGTAACATGGACAGAGCTGCTGGAATCGGAATTAATTAAAAAATATGTTCCTGCTTTGTGGGAAGCAGCAGATCTTGTTGCTTCTGTAGGTGTTAGAAATACAGCTACTCTTATTGGAAATATTTGTAATGCAGTTCCTTCTCTTGAAGGTGGAGCACCACTTTATGTGAGAAATGCAGTAGTATTTCTGGAAGGTAAGAGTGGGAAAAGGGAAGTAGTTATTCAGGACTTCTTTACAGGTGTAAAACGAACTGTTTTGGGTGATGATGAGATGGTGACAGGTCTTAAAATACCTGTTGAGGCGAAATTCGGTGAAGTTTATATCAAAATGGGTAGATATGAAGGTGAAGATCTTGCCCAGGCTGGTGTTTCTGTTTATGTGGATGGAGATAATAATTATCGAATTGCACTTAGTGCAGTAGCCATTACCCCTGTAAGAGCTGCTAAAGCAGAGGAGTTTCTAAAGGGTAAAAAACTCAACCCGGAGCTTGCTGCAGAAGCTGCTGAACTTGCTCTGGAAGCTATAGCACCAATTTCGGACATTAGATCCAGTAAAGAGTATCGAATACATATGTGCAGAATTATGGTCAAACGTGGATTAGCAGCTTGTGTTTCCAGAATGGAAACTGGTTTACCTGCTTTAAGTACACGGTTGATATAAGCGAAGCGTGCGCAGGATGTTTGCGCAAAGCATGTTTCAGTGAGATTATTATGAATGTAAAACTGAAATAAGGAGATATCAGATGAATCATATTTTGAAATTTAATTTAAATGGAGATCCGGTAGAGGTTACTGTAAAATCCAACGAAAAACTGCTGGATGTCCTTCGTGATAAACTGGGAGCCGTAAGTGTAAAGTTTGGTTGTGGTGTTGCAGAATGCGGAGCCTGTACAGTGCTTATTGATGGTCTTTCTGTTAGATCCTGTATTACTTTTGCTGTGGAAGTTGAGGGTAAGAATGTAGTTACTCTTGAAGGCCTTCAGGCGGATGGGCCTACAAAAATTCAGAAAGCTTTTATTAAACACAATGCTTTCCAGTGTGGTTTTTGTGCTCCCGGTTTTATAGTGAGTGCTACAGAGCTTATTTCAAAGAATCCTTCTCCCAGTGAAGAAGAGATGAGACATGCTCTTGCAGGAAATCTGTGTCGATGTACAGGTTATCAGAATATTGTTAATGCAATGAATGAAGTTGCAGAAGACAATAGGAAGGGGGATAAATAATGAAAGAGAATTTGAAAGTTGTTGGTCATAATGCGGTCAGACTCGATATTTTAGAGAAGGTAACAGGTACTTCAGAGTATACGGATGATATTCCCTTTGGTCCAAATCTTCTTCATATGGCGGTTCTTGGCAGTCCCTATGCCCATGCAGAAATAATAAGTATAGATACTACTGAAGCTAAAAAGCTTCCAGGTGTTAAAGCTGTTATTACCGGAGAGGACTATCCTGAGAAATTTGGTCTTTATCTTAAAGATAAATCAATATTTCCAGTTGACAGAGTACGTCAGGTTGGGGAACAGGTTGCCGGAGTTATTGCTGTTTCCTATGAGATTGCAAAAGCTGCAGTTAAATTGATTAAAGTAGAATACAAAGAACTTCCTGTAATATTGGATCCTTATGATTCTGTAAAAGAGGGAGCAGTATTAATTCACCCCGATCTTGGGAATTACGAGATTGAACCGTGGCTGGAAGCTCAGCCTGGTACTAACATTGGTCATCTAAGAAGAATACGTAAAGGTGATATTGAAAAAGGCTTTGCAGAAGCAGAATATATAGTTGAGGGAGAATATCATATTCCTCATGTGGCTCACACATGTATTGAGACACATATTTCGGTTTCAAAGTTCAGCCTTGACGGAAGACTTACAATGTGGAACTCTACCCAGTCCCCCCATACACAACGGCATATTATGGCCCAATCTCTGGGAATGGCCCATAAAGATATTCGTGTTATTGCACCTCCAATAGGCGGTGGTTTTGGTGGTAAAGCCGGGATTTCAATGGAAGTTATGGCTGCTGCTGGTGCAAAATCCTGTCCCGGACATCCTGTAAAACTAAGATGGACAAGAGAAGAAGAGTTCTATAATTCTTCCCAGAGAACCGGCCTTCGTAATAAGGTGAAGATTGGTTTTAGGAAAAACGGTAAAATTATTGCTTTTAAACATGAGATGTTCTGGGATGTTGGTGCCTCGGCTGAATATGGTTCAAATGTTGTTAATGCAACTGGTTTTTCTGCTACCGGCCCATACTACATTCCTAATGTTTATATTGATTCCCATGCTTGTTATACTAATAATCCTACCTGTTCTGCATATCGTGGATTTGGGTATTCTGAATTCTCCTTTGGTATTGAGAGTACCATGGACAAAGCAGCAAGAATAATGGGAATTGATGCTGTCGAGCTAAGAAGAATCAATGCTATTAAAGAAGGGGAGGGTGTTGCGTACGATGTACCAATGAATCCCAATGGTCTTGTTGAATGTATTGATAAGGTTGCAGAAGAGATTGGCTGGGGAATTGAAGAGAAATCTGATGATTCTAATAAGATAATTGCAAAGGGGTTTGCTTCTGTATGGAAGGCACCTGCAATGCCTGCAAATGAATCATCCAGTGCATTTATTAAGTTTTCGGAAGATGGGAGTATCAATATCCTTGTTTCCGGTATGGATCTGGGACAGGGGTTTATTACTGCTATGGCGAAAATTGCTGCGGAGGTCCTTGGACTTACACTGGATAAGGTTCGTGTTGAGCTGCCTGATACAGATCGTAATCCATATGAGTGGCAGACAGTTGCATCCCATGTAACATGGAGCTGTGGTAATGCAGTTAAGCGCGCAGCTATAGATGCAAAGAGTAAGATTTTAGATACAGTTCAGAGAGCTCATTTTATTGATAAGAGCCAGCTGTATCTTGAAGATAATGGTGTAAAATGTACAACTCAGGATTCTTTTTTTATTCCGTTCTCTGATTTTGTTATAAACGGTATTCAGACTGAGCATAATACCTGGGTTGGTGGACCTATTCTTGGGAGCGGTATGTTTATGCCGGAATACACCAATGCAATGGTTGACCCTGATACAGGGTTAGGTGGAAATCCTATGGTCCACTATACTGTAGGTGCAGGTGCTGTAACAGTTGAAATAGACAAAGAAACCGGTAGGATGAAAGTTCTTAAAATGGCAGAAGCTTTTGACCTCGGTAAGGCTATCAATCCTGACCTCTCTAAAGATCAGATTGTCGGCGGATTTGTTCAGGGACTGGGTACAGCTTTATGGGAAGAATGTATCTTTGATGAAAAGGGCAGGATGCTCAACGATGGATTTACAGATTACAAAATTCCAACCATTGTTGATGTCCCGCGGGATATGAACCCCATTCTTGTAGAGGTCCCTCAACCGGATGGACCCTATGGTGCCAGAGGGCATTCAGAACATACTATGATTCCTGTTATGCCTGCAGTTGCAAACGCAGTTGCAAATGGACTTGGTGTAAGAATTTCTGATGTTCCGGTAACATCAGAAAAAGTAGCCATGAGGATGAATGATCCGAAATATAGGGAGGAAATGTGAAACAAGTACTTATTGAGAAAGATTCATATTACGACTCCGTATTTCTAATGCTGATTAACAGAGAAGTTAAAAAGATTGAGGGTGTTATTGATGCTGTTGTCTCAATGGGGACAGAGATGAATATTACACTGCTCAGGGATATGGGGCTTGCAGATAAGGAGCTGGATGGGGTAACACCCAACGACCTTATTGTTGCAATTGAAGGAAAAAGTGAAGAAATAGTTGCCAGTGCCGTAAAGGCTGCAAAAGAGCTGATGGATAAAAAAAGCGGCAGTGATGAAGGAGAAGGTTATAAGCCTGCAAGCCTTGAAGGGGCAATTAAAGTTGTACCGGATGCAAATCTGGCTATTATATCCCTTCCGGGAGAGTTTGCATCGAGAGAGGTTAGAAAGGCCCTAAACAGTGGACTTCATGTAATGCTTTTTTCAGATAATGTAAGTGTCGAGAGCGAAATTGAACTCAAAAACCTTGCTAAAGAAAAAGGTCTCTTAATGATGGGTCCTGATTGTGGAACTGCAATTATCAACGGTAAACCGCTTTGTTTTGCAAATGTTGTCAGACCTGGAGATATAGGTGTAGTTGGGGCTTCAGGTACCGGACTTCAGGAAATTACATGTGCAGTTGAAAAATTTGGTGGAGGTATTACCCAGGGTATTGGTACTGGTGGCAGGGATCTTAAGAATATTCAGATTGGTGGAACCATGATGCTTATGGGTATTGAAGCATTGAAAAATGATGATGCTACAAAAGTAATTGTTGTTGTATCTAAACCGCCGGCTGCTGTTGTTGCAGAAAAAGTAATAGATGCTTTAAGTAAAACAGGTAAGCCTTCTGTTATTCATTTTATTGGTCTTGAACCCCGGGAACAGAAAGGTAATCTCTATTTTGCAGGTAACCTGGAAGAAGCTGCCGGAATGGCTGTTGCATTATCAAAAGGAGAGACCTACAAAAAACGAACTTATTCAATTGGCAGAGATATAATTGATGCAATTATCGGGCAAGAGACAAAGGGTATGTCCCCGAATCAGAAATATATCCGCGGACTCTATACTGGCGGGACCCTTGCAGATGAAGCTCTTATAATGTTTGACAGGGAAATTGGTAGGATCTATTCCAATAATCAGTCTAAAGAGGAATTTATTCCTGCAGATCCAAACAAATCAATTGAGCATACCATTGTTGATCTCGGAGATGATGTTTATACGGTTGGAAGACCTCACCCTATGATTGATCCTTCAACAAGAGAAGACAGAATAAAGATTGAAGTGGAAGATGAAGAGATGGCAGTAATGCTCCTTGATATTGTACTGGGGTATGGATCACACGAAGATCCTGCAGGAGCAATTCTTGATTCAATCAGGGAAGCAAAAGAAGTATTTGCAAAAAGAGGTGGTTATCTTTCAATAATTACTTCTATAACCGGTACTGAAGGTGACTTCCAGAGTATTGATGCTACAAAGAGTAAGCTTGAATCAATAGGATGTATCGTTATGCCGTCAAACTTCCAGGCATCGACACTTGCTCTGGAAATAATGAGAAAGGTGGAAAAATAATGGATGTAAAGAACATTAACAAACTTTTTAAAGAGGACCTTTCGGCAGTTAACCTTGGACTTGAATCTTTTGCGGATAATTTGAAGAATGAAGGTGTAAAAGCTATTCAGGTACAGTGGAAACCACCTGCAGGTGGAAATAAAGAAATTGCCGGACTTCTTGATAAACTTGATATAATTCGAACAAAGATAGATATTGCCGGAGCAAATAAGAAAGCTGCTGAGATTATTAATAATGGTAAGCCAACTGTTATTGATATATCAACGGCTGGAAAAGTTGTTCCTGGAATGAGAAAGAAACTTATTCTTCATGCTGGTCCTCCGGTAACCTGGGACCGTATGAGTGGACCTACAAGAGGCGCTGTTATAGGTGGTCTTGTCTATGAAGGTCTTGCTGAAACCTATGAGGATGCAGAAAAACTTGCAGCGTCCGGTGAGATAGATTTTGAACCATGTCACGATCATAAAATGGTTGGACCTATGGCAGGAATTGTTACCTATTCTATGCCGGTTTGGGTCCTTGTAAATAAGGCTTATGGAAATAATTCTTATGCTACTCTGAATGAAGGTCTGGGTAAGGTTTTACGCTATGGTGCTTATGGAGATGAGGTTATTGAGAAGCTTAAGTGGATGGAATCTGATCTTGCTCCAATTCTAAAGAAAGCTCTTGCTCTTCATGGTGAGCTGGATATGAAAAATATTATAGCACAGATCCTGCAGATGGGTGATGAAGGACATAACAGGAATAGGGCAGGAACGTCTATTCTCATTCGGGAGCTTGCTCCATATCTTGTTATGCTTGATGAGCCTAAAGAAAAAATAGCAAAGGTTCTTCAATTTATGAATGCCAATGATCACTTTTTTCTTAATCTTTCTATGCCGTCTGCAAAATGTATTATTGATGCTGCAGCAGGAATTGAGGGAAGTTCAATCTGTACAACAATGGCACGAAATGGAACGGATTTTGCTATTCGAATGTCATGTACCGGCAGTCAGTGGTTTATTGCACCGGCACCAATGGTAGATGGTCTCTATCTTCCCGGGTATACTGAGGATGATGCAGCTCCGGATATTGGTGATTCTACAATAACTGAAACTATTGGAATAGGTGGATTTGCCATGGCGGCAGCTCCTGCTATTGTGAAATTTGTTGGTGGTACACCTAAAGACGCAATTAATGTAACAACAAAAATGTACGAAATTACTGAAACAGAAAATAAAATTTTCCAGATTCCTGCCCTTGATTTTAGAGGAACCCCAACCGGAATTGATATTCTGAAAATTATTGAAACAGGAATCCTCCCGGCTGTAAATACGGGAATTGCTCATAAGAAACCGGGTATCGGGATGGTAGGTGCCGGGCTGGTTAAACCGCCGGAAAAATGTTTTCTGGATGCTTTTAAAGCATTTGTAGAAAAATATTCTTAATAAAATTTCTGATTTATCAGAATTATTTTGGTTTTTTGCCGGAAAGTAAATGCTTCCCGGCCTCTATAATAAATAAATTTTTTCAAGGAGAAAAAAATGAAAGCTATTGATTTAACAATTCCATTGGGAGTAGGAACTCCTCCGTGGCCAACTTATATTCCCCTGCAGATGCAGTACTTTAAGAGACTTGCGCCTAATGGTGCCAATGGCCAGGTTTTAACACATTCAAACCATATAGGAACCCACCTGGATGGAGAAATCCATTTCTATACACCTGGTAAAGATATGGCAGAACTTCAGCTGGATTTTCTTTTTAACAATGCTGCTATTGTAGACCTTTCTGATATTGCCGGTGATTATGATGTTTATACATCAGAGATGGTTGAAGAAAGAGTGGAAGTAAAAGAGGGTGATATTCTTATAATTCATACCGGTTACCATCATTACGGCTGGGACCAGTCCGGTGCAGATGAAATCAGATATATGATTAAACATCCAGGGCCAAACAGAGAGTTTGCAGAATGGGCAAAGAAGAAAAAACTGAGATGGATTGGTGTTGACTGTGGTTCTGCAGATCATCCAATGAACACAAAAATCAGAGACTGGATGCCTAAAGAAGCAAGACATTGCGATGCTCACATGAAAGAAAAATATGGTAAAGGCCTGGACGAGATTTTTGCTGAAGATAAATATCAGCTAATGCACCTTGAAATGTTCAACCATGGAATTATTCATGCAGAATGTATGGGTGGTGACATTGATCTTCTTTTAAACAGAAGAGTTCAGGTTGGTTGTTTCCCATGGAAACTTGTAGATGGTGAGTCTTCTGTTGCAAGAATCGTTGCATTCGTTGAAGATGATGAGTATGAAGTACTGATGGCTAAAAAAGCTAAGTGTGAGCTTACAAAATTCGGTGACATCGATGGCGGCAAAAACGCATGGCTGCATGAGGAAGCAAGAAAGAAAT
>JAUVLL010000044.1 GCA_030600745.1 Spirochaetaceae bacterium
CCTTGGTATTGATGTTATAGCAGAAGACACCACAAACAAAGGACGAATAGATCTAACCCTTAAGTTTCCCAGAAATGAAAAGGTATACATCTTCGAGTTTAAGGTAATAGAGGATATAAAAGATACAAAAAAGCCCCTTGACCAGATAAAAGGGAGAGGGTACGCACAAAAATATACAGCTGTAAAAGAGAAATATATAATTGGCATTGAGTTTTCAAAGAAAGAGCGTAATATTATCACTTTTGAGTGGGAGCATATACAGTTAATATAAGAAATTATAAAGTCTCAGCAGTTTCAATGGCTGACAGCACAATCTGATCCATATCATAGTACTTATACTCTGCCAGTCGTCCGACAATATAGAGTCCATCAATACTCCCGGCCTTTTCTACATAAGCATCATGGTTATGATCGTTTTCCTGGAATTTAATATCAACCGACCGGTAGTGCAGATTTCCCTGTTCATAATTAAAAAGTTCATCCACCATGCATGATCAGCGACAATTACTTTTCCCGGTAGGTATTTTTAATTGTCGCTGATCACACATCATCTATAAAAAAGGAAACCATCTATTTTGACTAAATCAAGTAATCCTGAAATATCTGTTATAACCCCAGTCTATAATGGGCAGAAATATATCGATCAGATTTCAAACAGTATTTTAAATCAAACCTTTAGTAATTTTGAATGGCTTATTATTGATGATTGTTCAACAGATGACACCCGTATTCTACTTGAAAACATGGCAGCGAATGATCAAAGAGTTCATCTTTTAATTCTGGATGCAAACGGCGGACCAATTAAAGCCAGAAACAAGGGACTTGAAGCAGCCCGAGGCAGGTTTGTAGCATTCATTGATATCGATGATTTATGGTTACCGAGGAAACTTGAAAAGCAGCTGAGTTTTATGAAATTTAATAAACTTCCCTTATCATATACCGGCTATCGGAAAATTAATGACAATGGTACTGTCAAGAGTCATTTTACAGTACCAGTTCCAAAAAGATTGACCTATAAAAAACTCTTAATGACTAATAGTATTATGGCCTCAAGTGCTATGTTTGATCGTTCGATAACAGGTAATATAAAACAGGATGAGAATGTGCCAGTTTCAAAAGATGATCTTATGTTCTGGCTTTCAATAATGGACAAATGCGGAGATACTATGGGTCTGCAGGAGGATCTATGCCGATTAAGGATTCACAAAAAATCGATTACAAACAATAAACTGCTTATGGCAAAAAGACACTGGTATTTTTATCGAAAAATACAGAACCTTTCTTTTTTAACTTCTTTGAAATTATTCATTGGTTACAGCATAAAAGGTTCAATTAAATATTTATTATAAGCATAAATCTATCTGAATATCTCGTTATGCTTAAATATCAGGTTTTAATTCCGGGAATAGAGCTTACATCACTCCATGGCCCGGTACCCGAAATATTTACAGCCCTGACTCTGTAGTTCAGTATGGCAAGTCTGTCCGGGGTTGAATCAGTATAATTGGTGACAAGCAGATTTTTATCCAGAAAGATCCATTGGTTTGAATTTGAAATACGTTTTACTACTTCATAATGGCCGAAATCTTTAACATTTTCCCACATAAGATCTATTTTAGAACCATTGATATTTGAAATAAGTTTTGTCACTTTATCCGGAATAGAATAATCACTATTATCAGTTTTGTTATTGCCGGCATTTTTTGACTTGGTACTGGTTATTTCTTCTCTGCGGGTTTCTGCAAGTTCCTTTATTGTTTCTGCAAAGGAAGGATATCGAGCCAGGATTCTCTCAAACGTTTCTTTATCCAGACTGTACAGATCGCAGTAACCTTTAGCAACAATGGATGCTGTACGGGGCATACTTAAAAGAAGTGCAATTTCCCCGAAAAATTGTCCATCAGAAAGAGTAGCATACACAGTGCTTCCATCTGCAGAAACAACATCAACACTGCCTTTACTAATAAAAAACATGTCAAAGCCCAGTTCTCCGGCAGTAACAATATAATCTCCCGGTGTGTATACCACAGGTTTAAGATTCATTATTGTTTCTTTAATGAATTCGTCAGAAGCTCCATCGAATATTGGAACTTTTTCGATAATTTCCTTATTTAAAAATAAGGAGATCCATGTTTTTAGAGATGATGGGAGTTCGGCAAGAACAGAAGACTCATCATAGCCCCTTCGTGTTTGCCAGAGATATTCGAAATAGGAATTAACTTTGCGACTCAGGTCCTGAGGTATATCTCTGTATCTTAAAAATGTATTAAGTTTTTCCATTTTTTCACTATGCTGAGCCTTGGCGACGTCAATATTGGCAATAAGATTGGCGATATTACCAATAATAAGACCATACATACCTGCACCAATAAATTCTACGAAAATTACAAATATAATTTGATTTGTAGTATTGGGAAGAATATCTCCATAACCAATAGTAGTTAAAGTTGTTGTCGTCCAGTAAAACCCGCGTACATAGAGGTCAAGGGTGGATAAACTATCAGGGTTTCCTATCATCATAATCCATGCACATCCAATAGTGTGTGCTGCCATTACTACCCAGAAAACCAGAAGCACAAGCCGGAGTATTGCAGGATTAACTTTCTGCCCTCCAAGTTTCTGTAAAGTTTTTCTAACTTTTAACAGTTTAAGCAGTCTGTTTAACCTGAGAATACCTACTATTTTTCCAATTTTACCGATTGTAATAACTTTACTTAGTGAACACATTGGAATTGCTGAAATAAAATCTATAACAAACCAGGTTTTTAAATACTTTACAGCTATCTCTTTCCGGTTGTGAACCAATTTCCCTTTATAGGAAATAGCTGTATTAAAATTTACTACTACATCTCCAAAAAAAACAACTGTAGTTACCCATGAAGAAACATTACAAAAAAAATCACTAAAAATATTGAATACTATTATCAGAGGAATTGTAATTGCCGAATAAACAGCAACTATAAGAACCAGAGGATCCCAAAGCTGTTTAAATTTACTATCCGGTAAAAACATAAAAAGATTTAGATTCCTTTTGATTCCAGAAATTCCAAAATAGCTGTATCATTAATATATTTAAGATCTATTGCTATCTCTCCGAACATCCTTTTATCATCATCATTCTGCATCTTCAATACCTTATCTCTCTGTTCTGCGGTCATTGCTCCAATTCTTACAAGACCATCACCAATTCTTTCTGCCATTATCTATCTCCTTAGGTTGCTCCTTTTCAATTTTCACATATGCCTCCAGCTAAATTATATACATATAAAATATAATCGCAAGGATAAAAAACCGTACAAAGCCTCAAAAATTATCCTGCAGTTAGATACATCCATAACTTGTTTTAACGTTAACAGTTTCTATAACATCTTAGGATAATCACAATATCAATAAATAGTTAAAACAAATCCATGCAATACTTGCAAAAACTCCAAAAACTCGTATAATACTAAACCTATCATATGGAGGCTGGAATTATGATTTATAGTGACCTGAAAGACAGCAGCGAGATTGGCAGTATTATAAATACTTTAAGAAGAGAGTTTAGGAATTTGGCCAGGTTGACCATACCGGGATCCTATGAGTCTCTGATGGGGACTAAGAAGGTTTTAATAATATATAATAATCTCCAGCCGGCAATGAAAATTGAAGGGTATGAAGATTTACTGGATCTTTTTAAGGTAGAACTGGAAAAGGAAAAGCAGAACTACTAATATAAATGCTTTAACTTAATTATTTACAGTATAATCCTTATCTTTAACAATTAATATAACTAAAATAAAACTTATAATACCTGCACCAAAGCTTACTAAGGCTAACCCTGGTACACCATTGCTGTAATATGAAACCGGTCCTATTGCAGATGCAATTGTAATTCCCATTAACCCAAAAGTTGTACTTAAACTCATAACTTTTCCCCTTTGTTCCGGTACCTGCTCAGTCAACAAAGCAAGGTTGCTGACAGTGGCAAACTCAAAGAAAATTCTTGGGATTATTAGTCCCAGTACTGCAAGATAAAGTCCTGTATTCAGGAAGGGCATTAAAATATAGCCAATAGTCATGCCGGCAACTCCAATAGCTACACTTTTTTTCTTTCCAATTTTATCAACTGCTATACTTACATAAATACTGGCAAGTAAATCTGTTCCTCCAAAAATTAGTGCTATAGTTCCTAAATAAGCGGGACTTAGTCCATATTCTATATTTAACCATCCTCCATGAATTATCATCACCTGCATTATTGCAAAAAGATTCAATCCCTGAATTATAATAGTTCCCCAGGCGGAACGGGAGTTACGACCTAAATCGAAAAATGAGTTTTTATGGGATCTTAATTTTGTTTCTTTTTTTTCCAAATGTGTAACTGGAAGAGTTAAATAGATAATGGATACAATAAGTAATAAAATCCCAAAAAAAATAAAAGGAGCTCTCCATGAAAATAGATCAATTAAAAATCCTGCTGTAAAAAGTCCTGCTATTCCTGCAAGAGCCCATGAGTATTCAATAATACCAATACCCCTGGCTCGTTTTTTATATGGTAATTTTGTACTTAAGTATGCGTGGAGATTTGGAGTATATCCAACATGACCTATTCCTGTAAGTATAATAGCAATAGAAAATAAAACTACATTTTGAGATAAACCAGCCAGTAACATACCTGTACCACTTAGTATGAGACTTAGCTGCATTATTTTTCGATATCCAATTTTATCAGCAATTGTTCCAATAAATGGAGCACTTAAGCCCATTAGACTTCGTAGAGCTACAAGACCTCCAAGTGAAACTGCACTTATTCCTACACCGGCAGCGATTATAGTAAGAAATGGATTGAAAAGCTGAATAGTTGTATCAATAAGCAGCTTAGCACTTATCCCGAGTATAATGAGGTAGACTACTCTTTGGTTTAATGGTGGTTTATACAATGATGTATTTCCTTTTTATAACCCCGTACAAGTATAAGAAGATCCGGATTTAATTCTCTGGCTGCCAGAGATGAATCAATCAGCATGCTCATAAAAAATAATTCCTGTAATTTACCCTAGCATAATACTGAATTTAAATTGAGGCAATGACAAGGACTATTAAAAAGAATACTATATCAGCTATGTTGACTAAATTTTTATCTGAAGAAGAAAGACAGAAGGGGCGGAAGAGGGTTTATAATTTCCAGGCTCTGAATGGTTTGGGTTTTAACTTTATGGGAGAAACCCCCGTTTATCTCATGGCTATCCATTTTGGTGCAACAAATATTGAACTGGGCTATATTTCTTCTGTTATTTTTCTTACCGGGTTTATTCTGGCAGGGCTTCCCCGTATTCTAGCCGGAAAGAATCTCATCAATGTCCAGTCTACAGCATGGTTTATCAGAGGAGTTGTAGTATTATTTTACTCTGCCCTGTTCTTTTTGGAGGGAAGGAGTGCTGTTTTACTTATTTTAATAGTTTATACACTTTTTTGTTCCGCAAGAATTATCGGAGTTGCTGTATGGAACCCTCTTATCAAGATGGTAACTACGTCACAAAACAGAGGGATCGTTATTGCTCATGGTAATGTCCTTAATCAATCCAGCTCTGTAATATCAAAGCTAATAAGCTTTATTGTTACGTCTTTTCAATTCTTCTCGGGGATTGTTGGGATTCTTCTGCTTCAGGTTCTTGGTGTGTTTTTCAACACTGTTGCTGTTTTGCAATTGAAGAAAGTTCCATGCAGAGAAACAGTTGAGTATCATAAAGGGCGTAATATATTAGTCATTCTGAAAGATTCTCTCAAAAGGAAGGATAGACGATATCCTCTGGTATTAAAGTGGGTAACCATAGGGGTTGTTGTACTAAATGGTTTAACTATTGCCTTCATTAGAAAAGAAGCAGGTTTCAGCAACAATTTAGTTTTTCTTTATTCAATGGTCATGGCTCTTTCAATTATCCTGTCGGGACTATTTGCCCGGACTTTTGCAGATAGAATGGGAAGCAGACCTCTTCTTATTGGGGTCAATATTCTTTTATCTGTTTCATTTGTTGTCTGGATATTACTTCCTGTTACAAACTCTATGGGGCTGCCTGTTTATATTTATTTCATTTTGGGTTTTTTTACCAATTTCTTTTTATGGTCAGGGAATGTCCTGGTTTCCAGGGTTTTGGTTAATACTATGCCTGAGGATGAGTCATTCAGTTATAATTCCATGACAAATTTTGTAACTGCCTTTTTTTCCCTGATTAGTGGTATTGCTGCAGGTTTGTTAATCGATTTGGGACAGAACACCGGATTGATGTTGTTTAATACCTATAGTTATTTGTTTTCTTTTGCAATGATACTTAGTCTTGTATTGGTTTTTCTCAGTTTTTTACTAATTGATAAGGGAAGTATGTCTGCCCGTGAAACTGCTGCAATTTTGTTTTCCTTCGAAGGAATGAGAGCGTATATGGATATCGGTAAGCTGAATACGACAGACGATCCTGTTAAAAAAAGAACTGTTCTTTTGTCGATAAGTCAGAATGAAGCTCCTGTCGCGACAGAGGAAATACGCCATATTATTGCTTCCCCGTTATCTTCCGGAAAAGGTGAAGTACTCAAGTCGTTATTCAGTCATCCCCGTCCGGTGCTTCTTCCTGAGTTATTAAAGGAAGCAGGGGATTTTGGATCCTATCATCAGATGAATGCTGTATTTGCCCTGGGAGCATATCCCGGAAAAGATACTGAAAAGATTTTACTACAGCTTCTTGATAGTGATGATGTTTCCATACAATCAAATGCAGCAAAATCTTTAAGCAGAATTGGTCATAATGAATCTCTGGATAAGGTCCGTCTTTATGCAGAGAAAGCTGATCATGCATGGGATAAAATAAATTTTCTTATTGCTCTGAAAAATATGGACCCGGATGGGCTTGTTTTCAGGAATATATTCAACGATTCAGGTAAAATTCATGATGGTGTGTTTAAACAGACCTATTATTCACTTGCAGCTGATCTGCTTGCACTAAAGCCGCCGCTTTCTGAAATTTACAGCTCAAAAAATCTAAAAAGCGGTGAGGGAGTAAAAGATTTTCTGGAACAAACAAGGAATCTTGATTTCTTTTACAAAAAGCACAAAGAGCTTAAAGGATGGTTTAAGACCGGCAGTTGGGGTGATATCCGGCAGTTTTGTTCAGAATCATTAAGGGGCAGTGATGCTGAATTATCTGACCTTTCAGGACCCATGAAGAATTTGAGAGAGGCTGTTTTGGCAAAATCTGAAATCATTTCCTCTGGTGTAGTGGGAAATAGGGAATCAGTTTATGATTATGCTCTGGCCTGTGTTTATTTTACATACCAGATTCTGGTTAGCAGTAAACAGTATCAGTGAGGGAAAGGTGTGAGGGAGGAATATAGAGAATTATTAAGGAAAGCAGAGGCGGACCTTAAAGATAATAAAAAATTACTGAAAAACCTGAAGAGGAAAAATCTTGATACTCTGTTTCAAAATCACCACTATGAGGTGTTTGAAGAAATTGACTGTCTTGCATGTGCAAACTGCTGTATAACAACTGGACCATTAATACTGGAACGGGATATTGACCGAATATCAAAATCTCTTGGAATAAAACCTTCATTATTTATAAAGGAATATCTGCGGAAAGATGAGGATAATGACTGGGTATTTAAAACAATGCCCTGTCCATTTTTAGATAGTAATAATTACTGCCTTATCTATGATGTAAGACCAAAGGCCTGTAAGGAGTATCCCCATACTGACAGTAAGAATATACATAAGCTTTTTGGTAAGACGCTTATAAACTCGACAATCTGTCCGGCTGTGGTAATAATTCTGAAGAGAATCAGGGATGAGATTAGTTAAAAAAGGATTGCGCAGAACGCTCAAAAAATATTTACCTTGTACTAACAACATAAATATAAAGATTTAGCTTGTAAAAACTACAGAAATACAGATATAACCCTTGTAAATGAAGGTGGAATAGCTGAGCAATTTATAGGGCAGGAGTTATTGGCTTATTCGTCCTGTAGGGGGAAGGGACATCTGTACTATTGGCACAGAGAAGCTAAGTTCAGTAATGCAGAGGTCGATTATATTATTGAATCTGAGGGTAAAGTGATCCCCATTGAGGTTAAATCAGGGTTAAGAGGAACCATTAAAAGCCTGAACAAAGTTATTGTTTTACAAAGAATCAGTACAAGGAAGCCGGTAATGTCAGGTTTGCACCCATGTATCAGATAAGCAATCTTTTTCCCAGGCTTTAGATTGCAACCGCTAACGGTGGAGTATCCGCACTTATAGACAAAAAGCTGTTTTCATTTCTCCTTTTTCCCGTTCAGAAATATCGTATTTATCTGCAATCCCGGACCACTGTGGAATAATTGATTTTATTTCATTGATGATTGATATACCTTCAGTTTGATCGATTCTAAAATAGGGGGCTACCTTTAATGCGATATCTGTTTTTAAGCGGTTATCATTTTCGGAGATATTCAGACTTAGGCCGTATCCGTGAGGAACTGGGTTAATATCATATGCCGGGGACAGTTGCCACCCTTTAGAGCTAAGTAGAAATCCATGATTTCTTAAATGGTCATCGGTATTTGAGATACATATGGAAAACACAATACGTTTCCATAATTCTTTCAGATCCAGTGTTGTATTCGCTCCGTTCTGAATAAGAAATTCAGCTAACTCAAGATAACTGACACCTGTACTTGCATTATCCCCGTCATTATATCCTAACATTGTCATTGCTGATGCAAAGTGGACTCTTTTATTACCGGAGGTTCGATCAAATCTTTTTGTTAAAAAAGTATGATGCCTGGAGGAAAATCTTTCAGCTTTGCACATTGGAACATTGATTCCAGCTTTTACTGCAAGCTCATGAATAATCATTTCCCAGGCACCTATATCTCTTTCATCGTTTCCGCTCGGAAATTTTGCTATCCAGAGATTTTTATCAATATCCAGGACTCCTGCTTTAGGTCTTGCTCCGCCTAATGAAGATCCGGGAGCTATAAGCATATTTATCCATTTATTGTAATCCGGATTTTTCTCTGATCCTGTCTGTTCCAACTGCATACTTGCATATTCCAGGTCTCTGATAGATGTCCAGGGAGGGGCGGCAAAGTATCTATTATTATCAAGAAAATCACCATCCGTGTCAGTCTTGAATCTAAGAGCTCCCATTCTGTTTCCATCGAATACACCGAGTAGAAAATCTGATTCCAGTAATTTTCTTTCTGCTCTGTTTTCAATTTCTGCATTTAAAGCTTCACGGCGTTTCATAAGAACTCTTCCCCATCTGTCCGGGGAGGAATCCAGGAATATACCAAAATTGGGTTTATCTGCTTTTGTATATTGTGGACCAGTATACTGCTGTAAGTCCGGATCCAGGATATATCCTTTGTCAGTCTTGAGCCAACTGGAATTATATTCAAAAGAGAAAATCTCTTTGCCTCTGACATAGGAAACAGATAGAGTCCCCATACATTCAGGATTTTTCATTCCTTCCCAATGGGCATAGACTATAATAGTTTTTTGTATATTGCTCATATTATTTCCTTCTTGGCGCCCGTCTTTTTGTCAATAATTCAGCATCCTGAAGCTTTCTACCCAGTTCATCATCTGCTGCAACAAGTAGAAAATCTTTATCAAGACCCAATACAAAGAGTATTTGCATGTATGTTCCCATTGCCACAGAAGGAGAGCCTTTTTCAACAGCCCATACTGTTGCTCTGCTTATCCCTGCCCGTTCAGCGATTTGTTCCATTGAGAGTCTTCTGCGAAGTCTTGCAGTTTTTATATTTTCTCCAAATTGGATAAGGGTTCTTTCAGCCTGTGGTAAGAGTTTTGTTTTTTTTCTCATAATGTCTATAATAATAAACATAATATGCATTATTGTCAATTATATGCTACATTACGGTAACGCCCAAATAGAACCAATATATATCATGACACAAAATAGAAAAAGGAATAGAATGAATAGATACATTTTATTGTTTAATTTTGAACGGTTTTCAGGAGAATATATTGATAAACGAACGAATAAACAAACTAAGAGAAGTTATGACAAAAGAGGGGTTGGATGCCTATATTATCAGCGGCAGCGATCCTCATCAGAGTGAGTATACAGCAGAACGATGGACAACGCGGAGATGGATTACAGGGTTTACAGGTTCTGCAGGACTTGTAGTTGTAACTGCAGATAAAGCCGGTCTGTGGACCGACTCGCGCTACTTTCTTCAGGCAGAGGCGGAACTGAAGGGTACAGAAATAGAATTGTTTAAATTCGGGTTAGCGGATGTGCCCGGTCATCTGGAATGGCTGACAGATGAACTCGGTTCCGGTTCAACTGTAGGAAGTAATGTATGGACAAGCTCTATAGATAATAGAAAAGAAATTGAATCGCAGCTTGCGGGAACCGGTTTGAGTTATAAGGGTAGCAGAGATCTTCTGGATGATGTATGGAAGGACCGACCCGGTTTTCCCGGGAAACCTGTTTTTCAGCTTGATCTTAAATATGCAGGAAAAAGCAGAGAAGAAAAACTGACTGAAATTAGGGTGTGGATGAAAAAGAAAAGACTTTCCTGGTATTTTGTCTCTTCCCTTTCTGATATTGCGTGGGTTCTTAATTTGAGGGGAAGTGATATTAGCTTTAATCCTTTGTTTATGGGATATTTGCTTATAGGAAAAGGATCATGTTATCTCTATATCAATGGAGGCCAGTTGTCTACGGATCTTTCTGAGCTGCTTGAGTCTGAAAGTATAATCGTAAAGCCTTATGAAGAGCTTGAGAGCCATGCTGTATCTCTACTTCCCGGCAGGATAAATCTTGCTCCCGGGACTTCCAGTATTGGAGCCTTTAATTTGTTTGGTGATGATTGGGAAAAGGTTTTTGAGAAAGATATTACTGCCGGAATGAAAGCTGTTAAAAATAAGATTGAAATATCAGCTGTAAGAAATGCCATGAGAAAGGATGGAGTAGCCCTGGTTCGGTTTATGATGTGGCTTGAGGAGAACTGGGCTAAAGGCGATCTTTCTGAGGTAAGTATTGCAGATAAGCTGGCCGATTTTAGAAGCCGTCAGGATGGATTTATTGGATTGAGTTTTGCAACAATTGCCGGGTTCAACGACCACGGAGCAATAATACATTATTCTGCAAGTAATAAAAGTGCACATAATCTTACTTCTCCGGGGGTCCTGCTTCTTGATTCAGGCGGACAGTATCTTGATGGTACTACAGATATTACCCGGATACTTAAATCCGGGGATGTTTCGACAGAGATAATTCACGATTATACTATTGTTTTAAAAGGTCATATTGATCTTGCAATGGTAACCTTCCCTGTGGGAACTAAAGGTTTTCAGCTTGATATTCTGGCAAGAAGGGCTCTTTGGGAAGAGGGTAGAAACTATGGTCATGGTACAGGACACGGTGTTGGTTTTTTTCTTAACGTTCATGAAGGTCCCCAGACTATAAGTCAAAAAGCTGTTGATATTGCTATTGAAGAGGGAATGATTACATCCAATGAACCGGGTATATATATTGAAAACAAATACGGGATAAGAATTGAAAATTTAATTCTGGCAGTTAAAAGCGATATTGGCAGGACAGAGGATTTCCTTCAGTTTGAAACCCTGACTATGTGTCCTCTGGAGTTGGATCTGATAGATGTAACACTATTGACGGAAGTTCAGAAGGAGTGGGTTAATAACTATCATATTCAGGTTTACAATACTCTTGGCCCCTATCTGGAGGAATCGGAAAGGGACTGGCTTAAAGGGAAAACCGGGAGGCTTTAATGGCCGGAGATTTAGATAACAAAGATATAATGAGCAGCAGAACTGCCGTAATAAGGAAGGCTTCCTGGGTTGGAATAATAGGGAATGCTTTTTTATCAGTTATTAAGATTACAGCTGGAACTATTAGCGGTTCTTTCGCTCTGTTAGGGGATGGAATTGATTCTGCAACGGATATTGTTACGTCAGTGGTTACCCTTTTTACATCAAAAATTGCAGACAGACCGCCGGATGAAGGCCATCCCTACGGCCATGGAAGGGCGGAAACAGTAGCCACAAAGGCTCTCTCTTTTATTATCTTTTTTGCCGGAGCCCAGCTTGCTTTAACTACAATCAGAAATCTGTTTGGAAGTACTGAACGGGGAATCCCCGATTTTTTTGCAATTTATTTTGTAATAATTTCAATTTTTGGGAAAGCCTTTCTTGCATACTACAAGTATAAAGCCGGCAGGAAGGTAAACAGTTCCATGCTTTTGGCAGATGCAAAAAATATGATGAATGATATTCTTATTTCAATAAGTGTACTTACAGGGTTGATATTCACATTTTTACTTAAAATGCCTATTGTAGATGTAATTACAGCTTTGCTTATCAGTATATGGATAATGAAGGTGGCATTTGATATCTTTTTAGAAACAAGTGTAGAACTAATGGATGGTCTGGATGATAAATCCATATATAATAAGGTTTTTAATGCAGCCTGTGGGGTTAAAGGAGTTAGAAATCCTCATCGTACAAGGATCAGAAAGATCAATACTATGTATGTTATTGATATGGATATAGAAGTTGACGGTGGGTTAACTGTGGCAGAGGGGCATGAACTGTCAAAGAAGGTTCATAACTGCATTCAGAATCAGATTGATAATATCTATGATGTAATAATCCATGTAGAACCTATTGGAAACGAAGAAGAAACAGAAAAATTCGGCTTATCAAAAAAATCGATAAATGAAGATGAATAAAACGAAGGGGCAGACCCTGTATCTATGACAGCATACAGAAGTTATATATGTAGAAGGAGAAAAAATGGTTGAGTCATTAAAGGTAAATAATAATTTTAAAAAAAGAAAAGGGCCTGTGGTTCTTGTCATTATGGATGGTGTGGGATTTGGAAAATATAAAGAAGGAGATAGTTTTGCAGCAGCACATACAGAAATTCTTGATAAACTGATGCATGAGAATCCCATGGTACGTTTAAAAGCTCATGGATGTGCAGTAGGGCTTCCTGATGATAGTGACATGGGTAACAGTGAAGTCGGGCATAATGCTATTGGCTGCGGGAGAGTTTTTGATCAGGGTGCAAAGCTGGTTTCCAATTCAATTAAGACAGGTAAGATGTTTGAGGGGGATGTCTGGAAAAAACTAACAGACAACGTAAAAACAAAAAAAAGTACTCTGCATCTGCTTGGGCTTCTTTCTGATGGAAATGTTCATTCCCATATTTATCATTTAAAAGCTATGATAATAAGAGCAAAGGAAGATGGTGTAAAACGTGTCCGTGTGCATGCACTTCTTGATGGAAGAGATGTAGGTGAAACTTCCGCTTTTGATTATTTTGATCCTTTTGAAGAGTTTCTTGCCGGGTTAAAAAGTGACAGTTTTGATGTTGCCATTGCTTCCGGTGGTGGTAGAATGGTAATAACAATGGACAGATACAATGCCGACTGGAATATGGTTAAAAAAGGATGGGAAACTCATATTCTTGGAGAAGGAAGATTTTTTAAATCCGCTCATGAGGCTATCGAGACTCTTAGAGAAGAATCAGGTGCTATTGATCAGGATATTCCTCCTTTTGTAATTGCTGATGGAGATATTCCTATAGGTACCGTGGAAGACGGTGATAGTTTCATATTATTTAATTTCAGAGGTGACCGGGCCC
>JAUVLL010000053.1 GCA_030600745.1 Spirochaetaceae bacterium
GTGCGCTTCGCTTACTGCTCGGGTATGCAGCCTTACCCGATGTATTCACTGCTGCCTTTTTTTCTCTATAAAAATTCATCCCTGCACTTTTATCTTCCGGAAACATCTCTTTTTCAGGCCATTCTACAGGGATCTTCATGTTTATATATTTCTCAATAGCTTCAAGGCCATAAACAAACTTCTCGCAGGCAAAGGTTACTGCCCTTCCCGATTTACCAGCTCTTGCAGTACGACCTATCCGATGAACATAGTTTTCAAAGTCTTCAGGAATATCATAATTAACCACCATATCAAGATCATTTACATGAAGCCCTCTTGCTGCCACATCTGTAGCAACAAGGAATTTCACTTCCCCGGATTTAACCTTATTTATTACAGCAAGGCGTTTTCGCTGGGGCAAATCCCCCATTATATAATGAACATTATAACCATTAACCTTTAATCTTTCTGTAAGCTCCACAGCAGCGTATTTTGTATTCGTAAAAATGATAGCGCTGCCCGGATTTTCTTTTTTGAGAACTCCAAGAAGCAAAGACATTTTATCAGAAGTACTTACATGATAAAGAACCTGGCTAATCTCATTAACTGTAATATTCTCCGACTCAATTTCAATTGATACAGGATTGTTCATATAATCCCATGCCAAATTCATTACTTTTGTGCTCAAGGTAGCACTAAACAGCATAGTACGTCTTTCTTTAGGGGGAACCATCATCTGCATCATCTTTTTTATATCAGGGTAAAAACCCATATCGAACAGTCTGTCCGCCTCATCGATGACAACATGACCAAAATCATGAAAATTTATCTTCTTCGATTTCCCAAAATCAATTAATCGCCCTGGTGTTCCAATTACTATATCTACCCCGGTTTTTAACTGAGCTTCCTGTTTTCCATAACCTATTCCCCCAAAAAAACTAGCGGCTTTGATACCAACAGCAATTCCAAGAAGTTTAGCTTCACTCTCAATCTGAACAGCAAGTTCCCTGGTTGGAGCAATAATAAGGGTTTTTTTCCAGTTTTCTTTTTCTGTTTCCGAATAGTACTGAAACAGAGGTATTAAAAAGGCAGCTGTTTTACCGGAACCAGTCTGTGATTGAACACCAACATCTTTTCCAGAGAGAACTTCGATTATTGTTTTTTCCTGTACCGGCATGGCATCTATAAAACCGGCATTTTCTATCCCTTTCAGGACATCTTTATGTAAATTAAACTCTGTAAATTTCATTTTAACTCTTTTGCTATTAGTCTGTTACAGCAAAACCTGAGCGGTTGCTGACCTGATAATCTTCCATGACTCCTCATAACTCAAATCCTTTGTCACCTGAAAGATCGATTTTTCTTCGATAAATCCTTCAGCATTTTTAAACTGCAGAAGGGGTTGTTTGATAAAATGGATAATCTCCAGAGGAGAAAGACCCTTTTCCAATAAAAAATTATAAAACCTTATATTCTGTAATGGTAAATGATTACCAGTTGAATCATAAAGGAATCCAACAGCATCCAGAATCTGTTCAAAAGGCCCTTTGGAATAGTGAAAAACATGACTGAACTGACTGTGTGAATGGAGTATCCCCTCCTCCAGAAGAACATCTGTCATCTTTAACACAACATTATAAAAATCGTTACCCCAGAAAACAGTACGGAATATCATTACAGCAATATCCGTTTTCGCATTATTCTTATGTAAGATTGCAGGGATATCGCTGTTAACAATAAAATATTTACCCACCCGTTTTATTGTCTGCCCATTAACCACCAGCATGTCATCTTCACTAACCCAAAGACTGAATAATTCCTCCTCATTCAATCCCAATACCGAAAGAGCCTCATAAGAACCGATAATTTCAGCCTCTCCAAACTCTACCTTATAATGTTCCCTAAAAATCTTCCTCATAAAGGGTGTAAAAAGATTCCTGCCTTTTGTCGCAAATTTTACTCTGGTTAGATAATGCTTTTTTATTACACCTTTATCATTTAGAAAGTCACCGGGGAGATTGGCCAGATACACTAAATTGATGTTTTTCTGCCAGTTTGGTACTTTCCCAACACCTCTCATAATAGCACTCTCTACTGCAACCCCGTTACTTTCCGGCCGCAGATAGACAAACACATCCTGACATCGGGGAGTATTACAAGCACCGGCAAAAGGTACAACAATCGTCGGGTTCCTGAAACCCATCTTTTTATCCATTTCACACAACTATCAGAGATTTTTATTGATCAGAGAAGTTACTGGGAAACCGCTCCCTATATTTATATCATCTATTATGCTTACAGGTATAGCTCCCATACTTGTACTTGTAATAAAAATCTCATCAAAACTGTTCTGTTTTATATCAGAAAGATATATTTTTTTAAAATCTATAAAAAAACCGAGATCCCTTGCTGCAGCAAGAGTGTGTTTTCTGGTAACCCCATAGAGCACATCGTTTTCAGATGTCATTATTGTATTCCCTTTTACAGCAAAAAGGTTACTTCTGGAGCCCTCAAGAGCATATCCGGATCTATCAACAAGAATTGCGTCCAATGCTCCTGCTGTGAGTGCTTCTCTTGCAGCCATGTAGTTGAGAAGCAGACAGTTAGATTTTGCATGAGGAAAAATTCTTTCTCCTATATAGCTGATAACCTTAACACCATCAGTATAATATTCCGGCGGATATACAGGAAGCTTCGTGGTAAAAGAGAAAAGTGAGGGGTTTTTACCTCCGATAAGCTGGAGTTTAAGAAAAACGTTCCTGTCGCCGTTAGCCCTTATGAGTCTATCCAGACTGGCAGCAACATCGTCTACCTTGAAATTATGCTCCAGTTTAAGGATTCTTGCAGACTTAAAGAGCCGGGAAAGATGATCCATCACATGTTTAACTTTTCCATCCTGTACCTTTAGAGATTCATATACACCAAAACTCGAAAACAGTTCGCGCTGAGTAACAGGAATAACAGCATCCTTTTCTTCTATCAGCTCCATATTTTTTAATGCATATTTACCTGATCTCCCGTCTCCCGTATCCATTCTGCTTATCCCCTTCAGCCTCTTTATAACACTTATTTCATCAAACTATACCCCACATTTATTATTTTTTTAATTTTTTATCTCTACACTTGACAATATTATAAGTTTTGTTTAGTTTTTGTGACAGATAGTCATTACTTTACTTTTTATATTATTTTATTGTGATTTAATACTATTATAATACAAATCTATATTTCTTACAAAAAGGAGTTTGCTAGTGGATGAACAAAAATCGACAGGTATTCAACGATCGTCTACCCGTACAAGACGAACACGTAAAAAGAAAAAAAATCAGCTTCCTTTTGGAGTTGCTGTAGTTCTTTTAGCTGTAGTGTTTGGTATTCTACTGGGATATAAAAACCCGGGGATGCCGATTTTCTGGATAACAGGTTTAACCTTCGGCTATATTCTTCAAAGATCCAGATTCTGCTTCACAGCTTCCATGAGGGATCCGTTTTTAACAGGGAGTACAAGCCTGACAAGAACTGTCCTTACAGCTTTTGCAATAACAACAATTGGATTCACCGCAATCAAGTATGGAGCCTACGTGAAAGGACTGCCAATGCCCGGCCAAAGCTATATCGCACCAGTAAGTCTTGCAACTGCTGCAGGTGCTTTCATGTTTGGAGTTGGAATGGTAATCGCAGGGGGATGTGCATCGGGAACTCTAATGAGGGTTGGAGAAGGATTTTCAATGCAGATTATCTCACTATTCTTCTTCATTGTCGGAAGCCTGTGGGGGGCACATGACTTTGGCTGGTGGAAACTAAATGTAATTCTTAAAGGAAAGGCAATATTCCTTCCGGATATTTTTGGATGGATTGGCGCCGTTATAATTCAACTTATAATTATTGCTTTGCTGTGGATAGCAGCAGACAAATGGGAAAACAGAAAAAATTTAGCTTAGTATAAGAGGAGAGACAAAATGAAAGAAGTAGAACTGGATTGTTTAGGTGAAGCATGCCCAATACCATTGGTAAAGGCAGAAAACAAAATAAAAGAACTTGAAATTGGTGATGTTCTTATAGTTCAGATTGACCACAGCTGTGCCATGAAGAATCTACCTGAGTGGGCCCGAAAAGAGGGACATAACGTTGAGATCGAAGAAATCGATGATGGTGAATGGGAAATTATTATCGAAAAAGTTAAATAACTTCAGGGGGTAAAATATTTTGGATATTAAAAAGAATAAATATTACAAGCTCTGGATCAAGGATGCATGGCCCTATATTACAGGCGCAGTACTTCTATCCCTTTTCCAGATAATAACCCTGGCAACAACCGGAAACCCCTGGGGGGTTTCCGGAATACTGGCAAACTGGGGTGCATGGCTGTACGAAACTGCCGGAGGATCTGTAGATAAATGGTACTATTTTTCCAGTGAAGGTGCCCGGAGAACTCTTGAAAACGGCTTTATGAATCACGGTGGCAGTTTAAGAAACCTTGGAATAATTATCGGTGCACTGGCAGCCACACTGCTGTCATCAGGGTTCAAATTTAAAAAAATTAAATCCTGGAAACAGATTATAGCCGCAACACTGGGCGGTTTACTAATGGGTTACGGTGCCAGAATCGGGTTTGGGTGTAACATTGGAGCTTTATTCAGCGGAATAGCATCATTGTCACTCTCAGGTTGGGTTTATGCACTATTCCTTTTCCTGGGCGCAATAATCGGCAGCAAACTGCTGGTTAAATATTTTATGTAGTTGGAGTAGAAAATGAGAGAAAAGAAACGAGTACAGTATGATGTTGTTATAATAGGCGGAGGCGCCGCCGGATTAACTGCAGGAATATACTGCGGAAGAGCACAACTTAAAACTTTAATTATTGAGAAAGCTCTTGTAGGAGGTCTTGCAACATACACGAATGAAATAGAAAATTACCCCGGATTCCCTGAAGGAACCAATGGACTTGATTTGATGAATCTTTATCAGAAACAAGCCAAAAGATTCGGAGTTACTTTCAAACTTACAGATGTTAAAGAAGTTAGATTGGACAGGACTAAAAAAGAAGTTGAAACATTCAGAAATATCTTTGAGGCAAAAGCTGTAATTGTAGCATCCGGAGGCAGACCAAGAATTACCAAGGCAAAAAACGAGGAAAAATTCCTCTTTGATAAGGGTATATCCTTCTGTGCCACTTGTGATGCTGCGGCTAATACAGGAAAAACAGTAATGGTTATAGGAAGCGGAGATGCAGCTATTGAAGAAGGGATGTTTCTTACCAAATTTGCGTCAAAAGTTATTGTTTCAGTTATTCACGATGAAGGAAAGATGGACTGTAACGAAATTGCCAAAGCCCAGGCTCTTTCAAACGAGAAGATGGAATTTAAATGGAATACCATGCCGGATTCCTTTGAAGGTAACGGTCATCTGGATACTGTAGTTTTAAAAAACCTGAAAACAGGAAAACTTGACCCGGTTAAAGTTGATACATGTTTTGAATTTATCGGTTATCTTCCAAACACAGAAATATTCACAGATATTCTGGAACTTAATAAACAGAGATATCTTGTTACTAATGAAAAAATGGAAACAAAACTGTTAGGCGTTTTTGCAGCAGGTGATGTTAGAGAGAAGGAACTGCGTCAGGTGGCAACAGCAGTAGGCGATGGTGCCATTGCAGGGGTAGCTGCAGAAAAATTTATTGCAGAAACTGAAATATTCAAAAACCAGATTCTTCAAAAAGAGAAAATCGGATTTATCTATGTCTATTCCGCAATTGATGCTCCAAGCCGTGAACTGATGCCTATGCTGCAGGAGATTGAAAAAGAATTTAACGGAAAAGTTAAACTCAGCCTCCTGGATATCTACAAAGGGAAATCCCTCTGTGAAAGACTTTCCTGTGATGTTGAACCAATGACTATTTTCTACACAAAAAACGGGGAAGTAATTGAACAATCGAGAAATAGTGACAGACCACATATCATCGAAAAACTGAAATCGCTGCTATAAGGAGAGGACAATGAATATCAGATCAATTGTTGTATACTTACTGATTATTCTTACTCTTGCAGGATGCGGGGTAAAGACTTCAGGAGAAAAGGAAACAGAGATAATATCTGCAAAGGAAGCTGTTGGTATGATCGGTGTAGATAATGTCATATTGGTAGATGCCCGGTCCTCTATGGATTACAAAAAAGGACATATAGAAGGTGCAATTAATGTATCCCGGGCGGATATTGTAGCTAATACTCCATACCCTAACATGCTGTGCCCCCCGGAACAGCTTGAAAAAGTCATGAAAGAAAAAGGGATTTCAAACACCTCTACTGTTGTTATTTATGACTCCAATAAGAATATGGACAGTGCAAGGTTATGGTGGACTCTTAAAATCTACGGACACGATAATGTAAAAGTAGTAAGCGGTGGTTTGGATACTCTGATAAAAACAGGGCTGACAGTATCTACAGCAGTTAAAAAAATTGATGCAGGTATATTTAAATCATTAGAATTAAGAACTGAAATGCTGGCACTAAAAAAAGAGATAAAGGATCAGATTAACACCCCGGATATAAACACTGTTGTTGTCGATACCAGATCACTGGAAGAATATAACGAGGGAACTATCCCCGGATCTATCCTACTGGATTTTAATGGTAATAATTTTGCAGATCAGACATACAGACCGGCTAGTCAAATCCAAATTCGATATCTGGAAGAAGATATAGACTATAACGATACGATAATTATGTTCTGTAAGACATCCATAAGAGGAGCTCAGACATACCTGGCTCTCTATAACGCAGGATACCGAAATCTCAAATTATATGACGGAGCATGGATGGAATGGTCTGCAAGTCCGGCAAACCCGGTTTTTAAACCTGAAACAAAAGTTTTTCAGATAGATTCATCTGATAACTCTTAAAATTTTTCACAAAGGAGAAAATATGAAAAAATTATTATTTACATTATTTGGGATCTGTCTTCTGACATCCAGCCTTTTGATTTCTTGCAGCCCTAAAGAAGCACCGGCTGCAGCGAAACCGGCAGAGGTAACAGTTGCAGTTAATACACTTGAAGATGCAGTTAACGGATATTTTGAAAATATGCCGAGTCACATCTACAAAATTAGCCAGAAAGATATTGTAGAGATGGTTAAAGCCGGTGAAGATATGGTTCTTCTGGATATAAGAAAACCTGATGATTATGCAAAAGGGCATCTTAAGGGCGCTGTAAATGTACCCTGGGGTATGGAGCTTTATAATCAGCTTAAATATATTCCAAGAGATAAAGATGTATATATTAACTGTTATTCGGGTCAGACCGCCGGTCAGGCAGTTGTGCTTCTTAATGTAGCTGGTATTTCTGCGAGATCAATAAATCTTGGCTGGAACTTTGGTATATCAAAGGTAGAAGGTGTTGGAGCAGTTATTGAAACTGAAGCTAATCTTCTGGATACATCAAAAACATGGGAAACTGACGCCGCAATTGATGCAGCATATAAAGCCTACTACGAAGAGTTTGCTTCCCTTAAAGGAACTCCATTTGCAAGCAATATTGTAAGTGAAGAAAATGCAAAGAAAATTCTCGATTCCGGAGATTCCGATGTGGTTTTTGTTTCGGTCCGTAAAGCAGATGCCTATGCAGAAGGCCATATTGCTACCGCAACAAACATGCCCTGGGGTAAAGGTATGAATGATATGTTTGCATCTTTGCCTGCTGATAAAAAAATTATCATCTACTGTTATTCAGGTCAGACTGCAGGACAGACTGTCGCCGGACTGAAATTACTTGGATACGATGCTGTTTCATTAAAAGGTGGAATGGGTGTTGGTGCAAATGCACCATTAGGATGGTCTAACAAAGAATACCCTGTTGTACAATAGGAAAATCTTTTTAATAACTCCTTACCGCTGCCGTTGGCAGCGGTATTTTTTTAAAGTATAATTACCGAAAATGAATAAAAAACCTGTCCTATTGTCAGCTATTTTGCTGTATGTATCACTTAATCTGGTTTCGTTAACACATTTTCCGTCCATGCATTCTGACGAGGGTTGGCTTGCATCCCTTTCAAGATTAATATCCATTGAAAAAAATATTGGAGCAACTGAAGATTTTTTTCATGAAGTCGTTCGTAATCCTCATGCTGTTAAGACCATTTTTCACTTATTACAGATTCCTTTTATCAGCATAGATTTCAATCTTTTTACAATAAGAGTGCTGTCCCTCATTGCCGGTTTCATAACTCTTGGGTTTCTATTCCGATCTTCTGTTATTATTATTCACGATAAACTTATTGCCTTTGTTTTTATTCTACTTATTGCGCTGGATATACAATTTATATATATTTCCCATTTTGCCAGACAGGAAATATTGATATTAATGATATTTTCAATATGCCTTTATGTTTTCATAACACCCGGTGGAATCTGGCGCTTTAAAAAAGATCTGATTATTGGGTCTATTCTCGGCCTTTCCATTGGTATACATCCCAATATTTTTATTATTGCTGTTGGATTCATATTTCTTTATCTGTTTCACTCAATTATTTACTTTTTAAGTAAAAATCCAAAATATCCTTCTTTTTCTAATCTGGGAGTTCTAATATTAATACTTGCTTTATCCGGAATAATTTACTTAGGGTTAAGTCTTAAATTAAATCCTGGCTTTATTTCAGGTTATCTAAATTTCGGGGAAGGAGTAGGTGTAACAAAACCCTTTATAATTAAAGTTCTAAAACTGCCAAGATTTTACGAAAAGATGTTTTTCCGGACCGGAGGGACTTATTACCTTCCTGATATTCGTCCCCAACTAATACTTTTTGCCGCTGCTTTTTTTGCCTTAATTCCTGCAGCCCTTATTCTACCCAAAAAAAGGATTACCATTCTCTCTATTCAGGTCCTTATGCTGGGAATTAATACCGGCATTCTTATTATTGGCAAATACAGTCCCCCCTCTATTATCTTTATATTTATTCCAGGCTACTTTCTTTTATTTTTTTTAATAAAAAATATATGTTCCAGGCAGAAAATAATTTTGTTTTCACTTATCTTTGCTCTGGGCTCTGCTGTATTTACTATCAGCCAGATTCTACCATGGATGAAATTTGATTATAATAATTACATCCGGAAAATAGAGAATACTATCCCTGAGAACTCAAAAACTCTGGCAAATATAAACAGTATATTTGCCTTCTCCCCGGGAAAGCTTTATTCAATTAGAGATTTAACAAGCCTGAACACTGATTTTGGATTTAGTGATTATATTGAAAAACACAAAATAGAATATATAGTCTATTCAGATGAGCTTGGGATAATTTTTGAAGAAAGGCCGGTTTGGAACACAATGTACGGGAATATCTATCCCTGGTATCAAGATATGATGGAATACCTGCACAATAAATGTGAAGAAGTTGTTACCTGGAACGAACCTGTTTTTGGAATGCGTATAACCGGCTATATGGGAAAGCGGGGCGGGGATATTACTATCTACAGGGTTTTGGATAACGAAGTCATCAACCCAGTAGATCCAGAATCCACAATCCAAAAATAATAAGTGCAAGATCAGCACTGACATGAATAAACCAGGGCGCCAGTATACTTTCTGTTTTTTTAACAAAGTATGCAAAAATCAAGCCTCCGGCAAATAAGCCAAGCAGCATAAACATCATAAAGTAAATACTAAACCATGCTTCAAATACACTTACATGATAAACTGCAAAGGCTGCAGCCGAAATAATATAAGCAGGTTTATGCCATCCCTGCTTTAATAAGCCCTGGAAAATAAACCCTCTGAAGAAATATTCTTCTATAAGTGAATTTATAAAAATTGTATACACCCCGGCCGAAATCATATCTTTGTTCCTCAACATCATTCTATTACTAAAATCTGAGCTGATTGCCTCTATATCTAAAAATGATTTTAATGTAAAGGATACCGCAGAGATGATCCCAAAAACTAAAACTGACCATAAAAGGATATTCTTCTGCTCTGATTTTTTTATCTTTATAGAGAATCCAGATTTTAGGATGTAGTGCTGAATTAGAAATGGAAACAATGTAAACATAGGAATTTTTATGATTGTTTTTATGATATATGGTGTCATTAATATCTGTTCAAGTGCATAAAGAATTAACAGACAAACAACTGAGTATACAATAATTATTTTTTTCATTTTACAGTATTGAATCCAAACCATCAGAAACTTTTTTGGTCTTCTGCATCAATTTCTCCTGATATGTTTTTATAATTTTCCCTTATTATACAGAAAAACCTATACAGGTACAGCCTCTTTTTACATAATTTCCCATGGTTTACAGTTAAAAGCAAATAGTATTCTACTTGAACACCAACCGTTTAAGGCATACTATGCCCTATCAATTAAATTGTTGGACATAAATTACCCTGGGATAAATTAGATGACCACAAAACAACACAGCTTTCTTGCCAGTCCAACCGCACCATATGCAGCCCTTATAGCGGCCATGGTAATATGGGGGGCCTCTTACGTGGCCTTGAAAATATCTTTCAGATACTTCCATCCCTTACTTGTTGTTTTTTTAAGGCAGTTTCTGGCATCCATAGTGTTTATTCCTCTGGTATGGAGGTACTTCAGAAAAATAAGAAAACAGGACCTTCACTGGCTTATTCTCATGTCCCTCTTTGAACCCTGTATCTACTATATTTTTGAAGCAAAGGCTCTGACACTGACTTCTGCCAGTCAGGCTGGAATGATCACAGCACTTCTGCCCCTTCTGGTAGCCATACCTTCAGCACTTTTTCTGAAAGAACGTATTTCAAAAAGAACTCTTATCGGTTTTTCCCTGGCAATTATCGGTGTTGTCTTCCTGTCGTTAAGCGGAAAAGCTACAGAAGAATCTCCAAATCCGGTTTTTGGGAACTTTCTGGAGTTCCTGGCCATGGTTGCAGCAGCCGGCTATACTGTAATCCTTAAAAAACTATCTTCCAGATACTCACCCTTTTTCCTCACTGCAGTGCAGGCTTTCATGGGAACCATCTTTTTTGCCCCTGTCCTCCTCCTTATCCCTGAAAGCCGTGAGATGATTCTGACCACCCAATCCATCCTTATCGTCGCCTTTCTTGGCATTGTTGTAACCATAGGTGCCTATGGATTTTACAACTTCGGAACCAGCAGAATCCCAGCCAGTCAGTCCGCATCCTTCGTCAACCTTATTCCGGTCATTACACTCATAATGAGCATAGTGATCCTTGGAGAGAGGCTTACTTCTTTACAATACGTGGCGGGAGCTTTGGTCATTTTCGGAGTAATCTTCAGTCAGGACAGAACCAAAGATGAGGTTCCGGTTTATTGAGCAAGTAAATTAAATGACGCCCGAATTAATAAAAACAGAATACCGCTAAGGTTAAACCGACCCGGAACCGGTCAGTAATGTATAGTACTTCCGATACACCATAAAAAAATCATCTTCAGACAGGGTGCTGCTTTGCACAGTATTTCTTTCATCACAGACGATATCACCGGAATCGTTCATTATTATAATTCGCTGACCGAGACGGATAGCCTCATTGATATCGTGGGTTACAAAAAGGATAGTCATTTTATATTTCTCCCAAATCGTAAGGAGAAAATCCTGAAGCCTAACCTTAATCTTTGCATCAAGGCTGCCAAAGGGTTCATCCATTAGCAGGATCCCGGGGTTCCCGGCCAATGCTCTTGCAAGAGCTGTCCTTTTTTTCATTCCCCCGGACAACTGATGAGGATAGTATTTTGAATAGTTTGTCAGTCCCGACATATCCAGGAGATTTTGAAGATCACTTTCTTTTCTTACTAAACCGGAAGTGGCAATAGAAAAGGCAACATTTTTTTCCACTGTCAGCCAGGGAAACAGCTGATTATCATCCTGAAGCATAAGGATTCTGTTTTTATCGGGGGAATCGACAGTTAATCCGGAAACACTGACTAATCCCGAATCCTGAGGGATCATGGAAGAACAGATTTTTAAAAGTGTAGACTTACCGCAGCCAGAGGGCCCAAGAACAGATACAAACTCTCCCTTTTTAACATCGAGGGAAATATTTTTTAATACTTTAATATTTGAATTAAGACTAACATAGCTTTTGGAAATATTATTCAGTGAAAGTAAAATATCTGCAGATTCATTCATACAGACATACCCCAACGCCGGACAGTCCTCGTTTCTATTATTCCGAAGATCAGATCTTCTACAAGAATGCCTATAATAATAACTACAACAATTCCTGCAAACATCCCGGGAGTATCCATAAATACCCGCCTGCTGAATATAAACCAGCCCACCCCGCCGCTGTCAAATACTGCTCCGAAAATCATCTCTGCACTTATTAAAGCCCGCCAGGCTCTTGCCCAGGATATCTTTAAACCGGCAAAAATATAGGGAAAGGAACCTGGAATTGTTATCTTTAAAAACATTTTCAAAGGCCTGAGCTCATAATTTCTGCCAACAATCCTGTAGGGTTCCGGAATAGTCCTGTACCCTGCAATAAGATTTGTAACCATAGGCCATACTACGGAATGGATAATTATAAAGATAATGGATATGGCGCCTGTTCCAAGCCACAGAATTATAACCGGCAGAAGAGCAATGCCCGCAAGAGGATGAAAAACTGCGGTCAGTGTAGTTACAAGGCTCTCTCCCATTCTGGAAAAAACAGCTAAAAAAATAAGAAAAAAGGCAATTGCTGCCCCCACACACATTCCTGCAAAAACAAGGGCCAAAGAAATAAGAATCTGTTTACCAAGC
>JAUVLL010000038.1 GCA_030600745.1 Spirochaetaceae bacterium
ATTCTGGAGGATTGTTATGAAAAAAATTATTTTTGTTGGAATTATTATTTTATTGATTATTCCTGGAGCCTTTGCTCAATTAAGACTGGATCTGGCGATTGATGTACCAGTTAGAATAGGTGTTTCTGTATCTGATCTGGATGGTGGATCATCAAATGAATCTATAGATGTATTGGAGTTTGGCACATTCCCTGTTCCGGAAGCTCTGTTTGCATACCAAACAAACCTTGGTCCGGTAAAAATAGGGGGTGGTATAAGGGTTTTCTCACTTATCCTCGAAAGTATTTCATGGCCCCATGTTTACACAGAGCTGGATTTATCACCAATTGTTATCAATGCTGGAATAGGTGGTGGTGGATTTATGATGTTTGGACTGTATAATAATATGGATACAGCAAACTTATTTATTCCTGATATGCATGTTGCATACAAATTTGGAGATACTTTCAGACTGGGTATTGGTGCTATGGGTTTTACAGGTAGTGATCTTGGTTCAGACGTATTCCCATATATTATTTATCTGACAGGTCGGTTTTCCATTCTGTTTGATAAAGATAAATAAGCTGCACCACTTCTCCTTCGGCAGAATAAATCTGATTCGAACTATTCTTTATCTGGTAGATTGCTATGCAATAGTAGAATTTTGATAAAATTTTAACAAATTTTGTTGCAGTAATGGTATTCACACCTTATACTGATAGTAGTTTGATAATAAGGAGAAGTAAATGAAATTAACAAAAACATTGTTAATCGGGCTTGTTTTGGGTGTAGTGGTATCGGGAGTACTTTTTGCCGCTGGTGCAAAAGAAGCTGCTCTGGGAACTGAAGAAAACCCAATTGTATGGGCCTTTGTTCCTTCAGGAGAAATGGAAAGAGTTACAGCTGGTGCTCAGGCAGTTGCAGATATGCTCCATGACAAGACTGGATATTATTTCAATACTACTGTAGCAACAGAGTATGCCGGTGTTATTGAAGCCTTAAAGAGTAAACCGGCTTCTGCTCAGATGGCTTCATTGGCTACCTTCGCTTATGTAATGGCTGCTGACAAGGGTGTTGCGGAAGCTGCTCTCGTTTCAGTAAGGTATGGAAGCCCTACGTATAATGGGCAGTTCATAGTTAGAAAAGATTCCGGAATCAATTCAGTTGCAGACCTTAAGGGTAAATCTTTTGCCCGCCCTGACCCTCTATCAACAAGCGGATGGATTATTCCGATGTTAACTATGAAAGCAGCAGGTGTTGATACTGATAAAGATCTTACAAGGGTTATTGATGCAGGAAGCCATGACGCTGTAGTAGCAGCAGTTTTTAACGGTGATGCAGATGCAGGAGCAACATACGTTGATGCAAGAACAAGAGTGGAAAAAACCTTTCCAACTGTAATGGAGGATCTTGTTGTTATAGCAGTTACAGCAGATATCCCTAATGACGGTGTACAATTTCACCCTTCTGTCTCTCAGGAAATGAGAGATAAAATAGTCAATGCTCTTTTAGAAATTGTTGCAACTGAAGAAGGTAAGGATGCTCTTAAAACAGCATATCAGTGGAACGATCTTGCTGTTCATGATGACAGTTTTTATGACCCGTTTCGCCAGGTTCTTCAGGCATCGGGCTTAAATATTAATGAGCTTAACTAAGACAGTACTTCTGCTCAATGCCGGCAATAAGCAAATTTCATAGAGAGGGTTTTAAACCCTCTCATTTTTTATAGGGGACCTTAGATGCTTGAAGTAAAGAATCTGACAAAAATATATAATGATGGAACAGTTGCCCTGGATGATGTAAGTTTTACCGTAAAAGACAATGAGTTCCTCGTAATCATCGGACTAAGCGGATCTGGGAAATCCACTCTTCTCCGTTGCATTAATAGGCTGATCGATCCGACAGAGGGTCGGATAATATGGGAAGGTAAGGATGTTACAAAAGTTCAGGGCACTCAGCTGCGAAACCTTAGACGACAGGTAGGAATGATATTTCAGCATTTCAATCTTGTAAAACGTTCATCAGTAATACTGAATGTACTTTCCGGACGGCTTGGTTATGTAAATCCATGGAAAAGTCTTCTTTACCGATTTAGTTCAGAAGACAGAGCAGAAGGTGCAGCAGCACTGGAGATGGTAGGAATCGAAGATCAGGCCAATAAAAGAGCAGACGAACTCTCAGGAGGTCAGCAGCAACGCGTGGGTATTGCCCGTGCTCTTATGCAAAATCCTAAAATGATCCTGGCAGATGAACCTGTTGCCAGCTTAGACCCGGTTCTGGCTCACACTATTCTGGGCTATTTGGAAAAACTCAATAAGGAAAGGGACATAACTATTATATGCAGCCTGCACTATCTGGATCTCGTTCAACGATACGCTACAAGAATAATAGGATTAAGAGATGGGAAAATCGTATGGCAGGGCAACAATAAGGATATCAGAAAAATGACTGATTCCCAATTTAAGGATATATATGGTGAAGAAGCAGAACGTGTTAATGCCGGATCACTTGTGGGAGAGGAGGCAGAGAAATGGCATCGAGAAAAATTGTAGCAATTGAAAAAAAGGCCTATGTATCCGGTCCTGCAGCGATAGTGATTTCACTGATTATCCCGGGATTAGGCCACATACTAGCCAGGAAGATGGGAAAAGGGCTGCTTCTTATGCTATCCATGATAACTATTATAGGACTATTCCTTTGGAGAATTAAGCTTCTGGCTCATAGGGAGATAGGATTTATCAGCCAATATGTAAAAGCTGTGGACAGAAAGGGATTCTTTATCGGTTTTATTACTATTGCAATTATTATTTTATGGTTCTGGATAGCCAAAGAAGCCTACCAACTGACAACGAAAAAAAGTAAGGGAGGGTTCTCAATATTTGCATTTGTCCTCCTTATGTTTTTTATCGTAGGATGGCAGATAAGCGAAATTAATCTGGGTAGGGCTATTAGAGAACTACCCGAAGCCTGGCCGCCCCTATCCAGAATCCTCTGGCCATGGGAGGCTGCAGTCACCCGTGCGACTGAGGAACTTACAGCCAGTGCAGAAATTCTTGTAGGAACAGAAGATGAAGGGCTCCCTCCAATTCCTCCTGAAGTTCCGGGTAAACCATATATTATATCCACTCCGAATTTCGGACAGCTTTCATCACTGGACAAACAGAATAATGTAATTAAAGGGACAGTAATCCATTTAAAGGGAAAAGGATTTACAGCTGATACAATCACACAGATCTGGTGGGCAGATTCAATAGGTAATGAATTTCGTCCAAGACAGGATAGAGAATATACCAGTGTATTAACGGATTCCAGGGGAGAATTCACCTTCGATCTTGTTATGCCGTATAGGCTTATTCCACCAAGTGCTGCCGGAAGACAGGTTCATAAGGTTGAGGCAAAACAGATAACTGAAATTGGACCTTTTATTCCTGCCGATCCCCTGCGGCTCACTATTGCCTTGATAATTGAGACCATCTTTATGGGAATGATGGCTACTTTTTTCGGTATAATACTATCTATTCCCGTCAGTTTTCTGGCTGCCAGAAACATAATGAACAGTTCCTGGATTACCATGACTATATATTTTATAACAAGAACAATCCTCAACATTATAAGATCAATTGAACCGCTTATATGGGCATTGATCGCTGTTGTCTGGGTAGGACTTGGCCCATTTGCAGGTATTGTTGCTCTTACTGTGCATTCAGTAGCAGCTCTGGGTAAACTATATTCCGAAGCCATTGAAGGCATAGACCACGGACCTATTGAAGCTCTTCAGGCCACTGGTGCAAATTGGCTGCAGGTTATCATGTTTGCAGTAGTGCCCCAGATGATTCCTCCATTTGTTTCCTTTTCCATATACAGGTGGGATATTAACGTAAGGATGTCTACAGTTATAGGTCTTGTAGGCGGTGGCGGCATAGGCTTCCTGCTTGTACAGTATATCAGACTTCTTGATTATAAAGCAGCAGGAATCGCAGTATGGTTTATTGCACTCACAGTCTCCATTCTGGACTATGTCAGTGCAGAAATCAGAGCAAGGTTTACATAAGAATAATATTCCGTAGAGACGCAAAATCCTGCGTCTCTACGGGATCAAACCTGTTTCTGCTTCATTGATTATAAATACATAACAGTATACTGTTACTCATGAGTCTATCTTCACTACAACTGGATGCCTTTTTGGCGGCGGCAAAATCACTTAATTTCTCCAGAGCAGCAGAATCGTTGTTTATTACTCAATCAGCACTTTCCCAGCGGATAAAGAACCTGGAACTTACTATGGGTGCAACACTTTTTATACGGGACCCATCACAGATTAAAATAACAGAAATTGGTGAAAAGCTTCTTCGATACTGTCAGACAAAAGATGCAATGGAAGATGAACTACTATTGAATCTTACATCTATTGAGGGAGGAGAACTGGCAGGAATAGTCAGGATAGGGGCATTTTCATCGATTTTAAGATCCGTTGTAATTCCTTCAATGAGCTCTCTTCTTCGAAAGAATCCAAAAATTCAATGTGATTTTATTCATAAGGAAACTCCCGGACTTCCCTCATTACTGGACAGATCTGAATGTGATTTTATTATCCTTGATTACGCTCTGGAGTCACCATCGGTAGAAAAGCATATTCTTGGTTACGAAGAGTATATAGTAATTGAGAGTCTTAATTACACATGCCCTGACAGCATATATCTTGACAACTCACCTGAAGATACCGCTACAGAACAATTTTTTAATGCCCAAAATGAATCAACCCCAAAATATAAACGCCGTTTTATGGGGGAAACCTATGGGATAATTGCCGGTGTTGAATCCGGTCTTGGTCGTTCTGTAATGCCCATTCATCTATTAACTAAAAGACCACATCTAAAAAAGGTGGAGGGCTTTAAGCTTTATAAAAGAGAAATTACACTTCATTATAAAAAACAGAGTTATTATTCAGAGCTGCACAAGCAGGTAGTAGAACAACTAACTGATAAATGTGAAAGCTATTTAGGGGAGCAGAATAAATCTGAAATATAAAGCAAGTAATAATCGAAGATTTCTCCACACAGCACAAATAGCTTTATACATTTCCTAACTTGACATGGTCAGATATTAGATATAGCTTTAAGAGATAATAGAGGTATATATAATGCATAAGAAAATGAATATGATTTACTGGAAAGGTAAAGATTTTTGGGTCGGGAAATTACTGGAGTACCCCGAAATTATGACACAGGGAGAAACTCTTGAAGAGCTTGAGAAAAACATGCAGGAAGCATTTATTTTAATGACTATGGATGAAGTACCTACAGATCACCAGGTAAAAGAATTAGCCTTTTCTGTATGAGGCGCAAAGACTTAATTAAAAGGCTTACCGCAAATAGCTGCATTCTTGTACGACATGGAAGCAATCATGATTTATATAAAAACCAATTAACAGGCAAGAAACAACCAGTACCCAGACATAGGGAAATTGATGAACACCTTGCTAAACACATAATTAAAGAACTGACATAATAGGTGTGTAATTAGTTCAATTTATAACCTTATAAATTAAGTTAATTTTACTAATATGCTTATTTTTGTTACTAATTAAACAGAATGGAAATGAAGAGAGGAAACTATGGAAAACAATAAGGTTGTATTGGCTTACAGCGGAGGTTTAGACACCTCAATAATACTCCATTGGCTTATGGAGAAAGGTTACGATGTAATTGCATACATTGCAGATGTGGGACAGGAAGATGACTTTGAGGCTGCAAAAGCTAAAGCTCTTAAAATTGGAGCAAGTAAAGTTTATATCGAAGATCTTAAAGAGGAATTTGTAACAGATTATATCTTCCCCGTTTTTAAAGCTAATGCCTTGTATGAAGGAAGGTATTTACTGGGAACTGCTGTTGCACGACCACTTATTGCAAAGAGACAGATAGAGATAGCTGCAAAAGAAAATGCAACCTATGTAGCCCATGGTGCAACAGGGAAAGGAAATGACCAGGTTAGATTTGAACTTTCATGTTATGCACTAAATCCACAGATAAAAATAATATCACCCTGGAAAACAAAAGATTTTCTTGATCAGTTTAAGGGTAGAACAGATCTCTTAAACTATGCCGGAAAATACAATATTCCTGTAAGTTCAACTCCCAAAAAACCGTATAGCGAGGACGATAATCTTCTTCATATAAGCCATGAAGCAGGGTTTCTTGAAGATCCAGCCGCAGAAGCAACGGAAGATGTATATTGTAAAACAGTATCTCCTGAAAATGCACCGGATAAAGTAACACACATAGCTATTACATTTAAAAATGGTACCCCTGTAAAAGTAGAGAATACAGATACAGGAGTAAGTAAAACAAAACCGTTGGAACTGTTTATAATGCTGAATGAACTAGGCAGTGCAAATGGAATTGGAAGGCTTGATATGGTTGAAAACCGGTTTGTGGGAATTAAATCCAGGGGTATCTACGAAACTCCAGGAGGAACTATTCTGCATGAAGCCCATATGGATATTGAAGGCATTGCGATGGACAGAGAAGTAATGAGACTCAGGGACATGCTCACTGCTAAATTCTCAGAAATTGTTTACAATGGTTTCTGGTTTAGTCCTGAAATGGAATTTCTGATGTCTGCAATTAACACAAGTCAGGAAGTTATAGACGGTACTGTTTTTCTAAAACTTTACAAGGGTACTGTTATGGCTATTGGAAGAGAAAGTACCAGTTCTCTATACAATCAGGATCTTTCAAGTATGGATATCGAAGGTGGTTTTAATCAGGAAGATTCCCGGGGTTTTATAAAAATTCACTCTGTACGTCTGATGGCACATCATGCAATTATGAACAAGAAAGAGTAATTTGTTCTAAAGTCTCACTGCATATTTAACCGAAAATTTAGCATGGATAAAATATTTCCCGATATTTTTGAAAATGAATATGAGAGATCTCAGTTATCAACACTTATCCTGGGTGAGATACGTGATCTTTTTTATTCCTATTTTGATCATCCGTGGTTAGTGAATATTATAGATGAACTCCCTGAAGATTCAGGGAATTTTGGAACAATACGTTCATTCCTGGCACTTGCCTCAATCCAAACCACCCAGGAAAGCGTTATTCTCAATGGTATTCTCGGTCTGAAAAATATGGTTAAGGTAATAAATATCTGGCTAATACCGGACAGTAGTATAATTTTAGGGATTTCACCCTTTGTAATAGGAAAACAACTTATAAATAAAAATATCAGGAAGTGTACAGCCTATACACTTCCTTCTAATACAAATAATCTAGCCAGACTTATTGGAGATCTTGAGAAAGAAATAATTAAAGAGAGTCTGCTTACAAACTAATTAAGCATTGTAATTATTTCTGATTCAGTCATTGCCCCGGCTCTAAATTTTTTAATTACTACGCCATCAATTACAAGCATCTATTACTCCTGATCATTTGAACTGAAATTTTTACATATAACTTTTTTTGAAAAATAAAAACTGCTTAATATAAGAACACTTGTTAAAATAAAGATAACTTTATATCCAAAACTCTGAATTACTATTCCTGCAAACACCGGATAAAGAATAACTCCAATGCTTCCCAATCCTGATAATCCTGTATAAATTGCCCGGTTCTCATCTTTGGAAATCTCCAAAAGAATACCCGGCAGAGAAATTTGCCTGGAAGCCAAAACAATACCGGAAAGAAAAAAAAGTGAAAAGTATAAAACCTTACTCCCATGGAAAACAAGTGCCAATACAGGAAGGAGTGCCCCGGAAACAATAAAAATAGTTAAAATACCCTTATAACGCTGTCCCTTTGAGGTAAATCTATAGATTAAGGTGGATACAATCATACCGGAGACCTGAAGCAAAAGGAAATTACCAGTATCAGCACTTGTCAGCCCAAAATTATTCTTTGCAAAAGCTATAAGAAAAGGAATAATGGCAAAACCAATACTTACCATATTCATAAGATACAGATAATTTCTTAGATTTTTATCTTCAACAAAGGCATCTTTCAACAGTTTTATTCGTTTACCCCACGATAACTGTTCTCTTACCTCTATAGGATTTTCTTTTATAACCAGAAAACCTAGTGTTGCTGTCAGCAGCAGTCCTCCAGCTATAAGAAAAAGAACACTATAATTATGGGGATATGACAATAGTTGAAGTGCCCTGCGTGCAAGTAAGGCAGAAGCAAGAATACCAACACTGGCCAGGGTCTGCTTCACAATAAAAAAGTTTTTCCTTGATCCTTTGTCAATTGCTCTACCAAGAATATCGTTATATGCTATACCTGCAAAAGCTCCGGAAAAAGAAAAAATTGTCATAAGAATAAGAATAGAAGCAATAATAACAGATCCTGTCAGCATCCCGGCATATGCAAGAACAACTCCCATAGAAAGAAGCGCACCAACTCTTAGATAAATTCCTGTAAGAAGATATTTCTTTTTACGTTCTCTATGGGTTTGGAAGGAAGCAAAAAATATACCCATAAATCCATTTCCACCTACCATTATGGCAGTTAAAATCCCCAGGTGAACAGGAGTTCCTCCAGACTGAATCAGCATTGTAGGAATTACTGTATTAACATCCATAAATTTCTGAGCAAGGGAAAGAAAAATTGCATGCCAGATAAAAGCCTTAAAATTACGTTTCAATGTGTCTTTTGTTTTCATATTTATCGAGGACTCTACTATAAATTGTTATTTAATACAATATTAGAGAAATGAAACGCCCTTAGGAAACCCTGACACACCCAGAAAATCTGCAACAGATGCTGCAACATCAGAAAACTGATTCCTTACACCTAAATTAACAGGCTCTGATCCCTTCCTGTAAACTAATAGTGGTACATGCTCTCTGGTATGATCAGTACCTCTAAAGGTAGGATCACAACCATGATCTGCAGTAATAATCAGCAACTCATCCTCTCCTAATATTTTCAACAATCTCCCAATATGTTCATCAATCTCTTCGACAGCCCTGCAGTAACCTTCCGGATCTCTTCGATGACCAAAATTCATATCAGTATCCACATAGTTTACAAAGATAAACTCATTTCCGTTGGCAGACTTACTTAAAAGATCCTCTGTGCGTTTTATACAGGCAGGATTTCCCTTATCATGCCAGGAATCGTTAATTCCTCTTTCCACAAAGATATCTCCAATTTTCCCAACCCCTACAGTATTAACACCATTTTTTTTAAGATAATCAAAGAGGCTCTCCCCATCATACTGAATAGAATAATCCTTTCTTCCCTTGGTTCTTGTAAAATTCCCGGGTTCTCCAACAAAAGGTCTGGCAATTACTCTGCCCAGAGTATACGGATCACATAGAACCCTTGCTTTTGCACAAATATCATAAAGTTCATCCAGGGGTACAATATCCTCATGTGCAGCAATCTGAAGTACAGAATCCCCGGAGGTATACACAATAAGCTTGCCGGTTTCCATATGTTCGGCTCCAAGCTCATCTATTATTGCAGTACCGGAAGCTGCTTTATTTCCTAAAACACCCCTTCCCGATTCACGGACAAGATCCTCCAGCAATTTCTCTGGAAATGATGGATACTCAGGTGGTAAAACTGTGAAAGCTTCAGTCAATTCCAGTCCGGCAAGTTCCCAGTGACCTGTAGTTGTATCCTTACCGGGAGACTTTTCCTTCATAACCCCGTAACTTCCAACAGGACAATCTATGGCTTCACAACCATTAAGCTCATTCCCAAGAAGCATTGAAGCATTTCCAAGACCCAGTGTTTTAAGAACAGGCCATTTATCACCTTTGACGAATTCAGAGATATGGAGAGCCGTGTTAGATCCGGTATCTCCATACTTACCTGCATCAGGAAGTTCACCTATACCAAAACTATCTATTACTATAATGGTTGCTCTCATTTACTGCTTCTCCTTCTAATCCAGTTGGCAGTTACCAACCAGCAGATTATGTTTACTGCTAACTGCTCACTGTCAATAGCCTGACTCTATCGTTCCACCCTTTATAATCTTTACACCACCACTGGTTCCAAGCCTGGTTGCACCTGCGTTTATCATAGCAACTGCATCACCAAAAGTCCTTACACCACCTGCAGCTTTCACACCCATCTTAGGTCCAACAGTTCTCCTCATTAATGCTATATGCTCAACAGTAGCTCCACTGGTTGAAAATCCTGTGGATGTTTTTACAAAGTCCGCCTCTGCCTTCTTTGCAATTTCTGAGGCAAGAACTATTTCCTCATCTGTCAGGAGTGCTGTCTCAATAATAACTTTTAAAATTATTCGTTGACCGCAGGCTCTTCGTACCCAGCGTATATCATCTTCAACAAGTTTAAGATCTCTGGATTTAAGTGCTCCTATATTCATAACCATGTCTATTTCTGTAGCACCCTCTTCAATAGCATGACGGGTTTCAAATCCTTTTGCCCTGCCGCTCATTGCACCAAGAGGAAATCCAACAACTGCACAAACCTTAACACCGGAACCCCTAAGGTTCTTTGCACATCTGGAAACCCAGGTTGTATTAACACATACCGAATAGAATTTATTCTCTTCTGCCTCAAAACAAAGAGTATCTATCTCCGGAGCTGTAGCTTCAGGTTTAAGTAATGTATGATCAATATATTTAGCCACATCGGAAGGGATAAGAACAGTATTACTGTTCTCGGGAACTACCGCATTTACAGGCACTGCCACACTGCTGATAGACTTTGTTCCGTTTAATTTTTCAACTATTTCTTTAGTTATTTTATCAATTAATTCTTTTTCATCCATAATCCTACCTTACTCCCCGCTCTACCGCCATCATTTTATTGATTCTTGTCCAATGCCTGCCGCCTTCAAACCTGGTCTGCAGCCATATTTTACTCATCTCACATAGATCTTCAGGACTATGAAGAGGACCACCAAGAGTTAAAACATTTGCATTATTATGAAGGCGGCTATTTTCAATGGTCTTTATGTCATAACATAAAGCAGCACGAATACCGCGAACCTTATTGCATACCATAGAAGATCCTATACCGGCACCATCTATCATTATACCACGATCAGCTTCCCCTTTTGCTACACTCATGGCCACTTTAAGTGCAAAATCCGGGTAATCAACACTATCTTCAGAATATGTTCCAAGATCAATAATTTTATACCCAAGAACTTCCAGATACTTTCTTAATATCTCTTTGGAAACAAATCCGCCATGATCTGATCCAATGGCAACTCTTGAAACATTATCTACTTTATTGTTTTCTTTATAATCTTCTTCAGTATACATTCTTTTCCTCTTTTACTATATCCACACTATCTACAATTGCTGCAATTACTGTTCGAATCGGCTGTGACGACATCTCCAGCATAATTCCTGCAGACCCGCCTTCATCAATTATTAAAACATCATCGCCAACTCCGGACTGCAAACTGTCTACAGCAACCATCTGCTTACCTGTAAATTTCCCATCCGGATTAATTGGATGAACTATCATCAATTTTAAGCCCTCAAGAGCTTTTATTTTTACAGTAGATACTACTGTCCCTGTAACACTTGCAAGGGTCATCTTTTCACCTGATCAAGCTGATCAATTATTCCTATAACTGCGCTGTCTGCAGGATTATACCAGTTATCCAGAGCCAGAGCAGCTTCCCTGCCCCCCTCATAGATTACAAGATCTCCCGAACCTGCCTGAACAGTATCGCATGCAACAATAGGGTTTCCATTGTTCTCCATATTATCATCAAGGGGCTGTACCAGCAGTAATTTAATACCTTCCAGAGATTCCAGTTTCCGGGTACTTACAACCGTACCTGTAACCCTTCCTATTTTCACAATAAAATCCTCATACTTTTCTTTAAACAATTCTAAAATAATCAACAATAACGCATCGCCGTTCTCTTGTAAAATTCCTGGCCCTTGTAAACCCTTCACCAGTCGGGCTGGCAATAGTAAAGGAGGTATACCCTGCACCACCAAATCCCATACCATTATAGTTAGATCCATTTTTTACAAACAAAGAACAGTTTATTACCTTTGCCATTTTAGAAAGCTTTGCTATATTCATTGAATGCATTGAAGCTGAATGGCGAAAACCATGTTCACATTCAACAGCAAAATCAATTGCTTCATCAACATCAGTAACCCGAACCAAAGGAATTACCGGCATAAGCTGCTCAGTCCAGACGAGTGGATGAGATTTATCCACCTCACAAAGAAGTATTTTCGCATCTTCAGGAACATTAACACCAGCTGCTGCTGCAATAAAACTTGCATCCTTTCCAACATATTTCTTTTGTATAGCTCCTTCATCACCTTTTCTTCCAGGTCTGTCTATTACAATATCGGTTACAGCCTTTATCTGATCCCCAGTAAGCTCAAAGGCTCCATTCTTCTTCATCTCTGTCTTAAGCTGATCAGCAACAGATCTTACAACAATTATCTCTTTTTCACAGATACACACTATATTATTATCGAAGCTTGTTCCTGCAACAATATCTTTTGCAGCTTTTTCTATATTTGCAGTTTCGTCCACTACTGTTGGTGGATTTCCCGGACCCGCAGCGATAACTTTTTTTGTAGACTGCATTGCCTGTCCAACTACTGCCGGGCCACCTGTTACTGTTAAAAGATCTATCAGAGGATGAGTCATCATCTCTTTGGCAGATGCAATGGTAGGCTCCTTAACTGTAACAACAACATTCGCAGGTCCCCCTGCTTTCAGTATCGCTTCGTTAAGAAGTTTAATTGCAAAAACAGAAACATTCTTTGCTCCCGGGTGAGAATTAAAAACAACAGTATTCCCTGCAGAAACCATACTGATCGAATTATTAATAATTGTTTCTGTGGGGTTTGTACTTGGAGCAATAGCTCCAATGACCCCATAAGAGGCTCTCTCCGTAATAGTCAGACCATGATCATCAGAAAAACTTGCAGGCTGAAGATCTTCAACTCCAGGTGTCATTCGTCCTGCCAGCTGATTTTTTCTTATCTTATGTTCATAACGCCCCATTCCTGTCTCATCAACAGCAAAACGGGCAAACTGCTCTGCATTATCCTCAGCAACCAGACGCATCGCCTTAATCATGGCCCTTCGTATTTCCAAAGAAGTTTCTGAAAAAACCTTATGAGCTTTCTTAGCCTCATAGATAGCTGTATTTATATCGTCAAAAACACCTGGAATAACCCCGGAACTGTTAAAACTTTTTAAACTGTCTCCAGTTTCCTTTACAATATTTGCAACTATATCTCTAATAGCATTCTCATCAATTTCCACAAATAAACCCCTTAATATCAATGTGCGGTCCGGGTATAATAATATCTTTATACAGCTGATCTTTATTACGAAGCATAGCTGCAGCACTGCTCACAGCACTATTTATATCTCCAATAGAACCACTAATTTTCACCAGAGCTTTCCCACCAGTTTCATTACCGGTTACTATACCCACTATATGAACATCCGCCTCTTTTACAGCCATATCAGCAGCCTCCACTGCTGCAGCAACAGAATTGGTTTCAAGAAGACCAATGGCATCCCATTCTTCAGGAGCCCTGCAAATCTTAATAGCAGGTATAACCTGCTTATCCAGATTCTTCAAAAGAATATGATCAACAATGCTTTTACCCGCAATTTTCAAACCAATATCCATGGCTGCTTCCACAGAAGCAACATCGCCGGTTATCATAATTAAATATTTACCGGGGTTTATAGGTTCCGCCTTAAGAACAGTCACAGGAGATTCTTTTACAACAGCATCAAGAGTATTCAAACCATCTGCCATACTGATGAGTTCAAGAACCCCGATTACATCAACACTCATTTTCTAAAGACCACCTTACCTTCCTCTTCAACAATGTCTACAATCCCCATAATTACAGCATCAACCGGTTTATCTTTTGTAAGCTCTGTCTGTCTTGTGGAACTACCCTGGGAGACAAGGACAAATTCATCAGGAGCAGATCCAACAAGATCAAGAACTACCAAAGCTCCATCACCTGCTGCACCTAAAGGAGTGCATGGAGCTACAATCTTATACCCTGCCCCCTCGATACCATCAACTTTGATAGTTGTAATGACATTGCCGAGGACTTTTGCCAATATCATTTACTTACTCCTCTATTTGGTCCTCTTTTTGGCTCTCCAGCTAATCCACTTTTAGAATAAATTGTCTTACCCTGAATATCAAAACTATCCACAATGGCAATTATCGCAGCATCACTGGGCTTTCCTGCTGTTATCTCAGTCTGCCTGCTGCTGCTGCCGCTTACATAAAAAACAAGCTCACCTTCACCCGCTCCGACTGCATCCATTGCAACTACAAAATCTTTTTTACCTTTCAGGGTTTTAACATCTATTTTTTCGAGTAATAGAAATCTCACACCCTCAAGCCGGGGTTCTTTAATAGTTGAAACAACTGATCCCACAACTTTTGCAAGTACCATCTATTTTTTACCCTTATTTCGACCAAGTGGAAGTATTGCATCAACACTGTCATGAGGTCGGGGAATAATATGCACTGATATTACTTCACCAACTCTTTCAGCTGCCCTGTTTCCTGCATCAAGAGCTGCCTTAACTGCCGCAACATCTCCCCGTACTATGGCTGTAATATAACCACCACCAATTCTTTTTGATCCCACAAAATCTATATTTGCTGCTTT
>JAUVLL010000009.1 GCA_030600745.1 Spirochaetaceae bacterium
GAATTGAAATGGCAATATCAAAGGGAATCTCTTCAGATCAAATCAGTGCAGTACTCATGGCCGAAGCGGGATTAACAATAGCACCTGAAATTGTAATCGATCAAAAAAGTATTGATACTCTTCTCAGTTCATACAGGAACTGATTTTATCTCTGGGGATTATCTTTAAGAGGCATTTGCGATGTCTCTGAATTCGACTTGTTTTTGTGCTGGTCGCAAACAAGTTTGCTGCTCGCACATGCATCCTGGGCTTTTTCGACTAAGAATGGGTCCCCGACACTTCGTGTCGCCCATTTTATCTTGCTTTACGCCAGTCTAGAGTCAATATTTTAGAGAAGAAGTATTTTTAAGTAGAAAATGTGATACAGCGTAAAAAGCTGTTTAATAAATTTGTAATCACAGTTTAAATTTATTACTATATGAGTATAGGAAATTGGATTACTCATAATGAGCAAGCATGGGGAAAAGACAGTCAGAAAAATAAGGCAAACTGATAACAGGAGGGAATCATGGTATTAAAAAAACTGGAGAATTACCTTAAACAAAATCATGTCTGGTATGAAAAGATTACTCACCCAAGGACTTACACAGCTCAGGAAACAGCAGCAAGTGCACATATTAAGGGTAAAGAACTTGCAAAAAGTGTTATGATCAAACTAGACGGAAAAACAGCTCTTGCGGTTCTCCCGGCATATATGAAAGTTGATTTCAGGCGTATTAAACAAATTTCAGGGGCAAAGAAAATAAGGCTTGCCATGGAAGAGGATATGGAGGATATTTTTCCAGACTGTACCATAGGTGCAATGCCGCCATTCGGAAATCTTTATCAGGTTCCTGTTTATGCCGACAGCACACTTGAAAACGATGAAGATATTGCCTTCAATGCAGGGTCTCACATGGAACTAATCAGGATGCATTTAAAGGATTTTACCAAGCTTGTTCATCCGAAGATTCATGATATCCACAGACACCCTCACTATCGTATGTAAAACATCCATGATTGATCTCTTAATCTCCTGATTTAACCCCACTTTTCCATCATTTGTGCCCACTTTCGGTCTCTTTCAGATTCTATAACCTTGATATCCTCATCTTTAAGATGTTTGAATCGACCCTGCTTTAACAGATGCTCCTTAAGTAATTCCGGTTTGGTTAATTTTCTGTTTATTTTAAACGTGCTGTTCTCATACTCTGCCAAATACCACAAACCACAGTCCACAGCCTCTTTTGCCAGAGATACTGAGGTTTCTGTGGAAATTCCCCATCCGGTAGGACATGTAGCATAGATATGAATATAGGAAGTACCTTTTACCCGGGCTGCCTTTGATAGTTTGTTTAAATAATCCTGTGGATATCCAACACTTGCAGTAGCTGCATAAGCTATATCGTGGGCAGCTATTATTTCGAATAAATTCTTTTTATGAGTAACAGCTCCTGAAAGATTTTTTCCAGCAGGAGATGTAGTTGTTTTTGTCCCGTAAGGCGTAAGTCCGCTTTTCTGTACACCAGTATTCATATAGGCCTCATTATCATAACAGATATAGATAATCCTATCCCTCCGGTCAATTGCTCCTGAAAGTGCCTGAAGTCCTATATCAGCAGTTCCACCATCACCGGCAAATCCAACAACATGAGTGTCATGAAATCCAAGAGCATCTAATCCTGCCCGCATACCGGAAAGCATTGAACCTGTTCCTGGAAATGTTGAAATTATTGCATTGTTAAGAAATGCCATCTGGGGAAAGATAAACCCTACTGCAGACATACAACCGGCAGGTAAAGCAGCAAAAGTCTTTTCACCAAAAACCTTCATGGCTAATCTTACTGCCAGACTGCCTCCGCACCCGGCACAGGCTTTATGACCAAAAAAGAATTCCTTATCTGTCATATTTTTTGCAGTAATTTTCTTTATATCAACCATCTATTTCTACTCCCATATTGACATATCTAACCTTTGCAAAACTCTTATCTTTTCCCACAGTTACTGCTTCCTCAAGATCCTGATATATCCCTTCAATATCCTTTATTGAAATATCTCTGCCGCCAAGACCTGCAATAAAGTTTATAGATACATGTCTTATACTTAAATGAGCCAGTGCTGAATTGACATTTGTAAAAATAGTCCCCTCATATCCGAAGGAGATATCCTTATCCAAAACACCAATGGCTTTAACATCTCCTGCAGCGGCTCTAAGCTCTTCATCAGGAAAAGGACGAAGATAGCGAAGTTTAATTAATCCTGCTTTTATTCCCCTGGATCTAAGATTATCAACTGCAATCCGTGCAGTTCCTGTCACGCTGCCGGCAGTAACAAGTACATAATCCGCATCTTCACAATAATAGCTGTCAAGCATTCCTCCATAGGATCTTCCAAAAATTTCTCCAAACTTATTATCCACAGAATGGATAATATCCTTTGCATCCAGCATAGCTTTATGCTGCTGATACTTAAATTCCATATTATCTGCAGGGCTTGTACTAAACCCCATACTTTTGGGTTTTTCAAGACTCATTTTATTCGGTGTTTTAAAAACAGGGAGAAATGAATCAACTTTACTCTGATCAGGAATATCAACAATCTCGTATGTATGAGTCAGAATAAAACCATCAAGATTTATCATAAAGGGAGTCAGAACTGCAGCATCCTCAGCAATACGAAAAGCCTGTATTGTCATATCCAAAGCTTCCTGGGCATCTTCCACATAAACCTGAATCCACCCGCTGTCAAGCATGGATAGTGAATCCCGGTGGTCTCCAAAAATACTCCAGGGAAGAGCAAGAGATCTATTGGCGTTCATCATAACTATCGGCATTCTTCCGCCACTGGCATAATGCATCCCCTCTGCCATATAGAGAAGTCCCTGGGAAGATGTAGCCGTAAATGCTCTGGCACCTACCGCACTTGCACCCATGGCCGCAGACATTGCAGAATGTTCCGATTCTACATGTATATACCTGGCTTTTAAAGAGCCGTCCTCGACCATCTCTGACAGACGCTCTACAACTATTGTCTGGGGTGTAATCGGGTAGGCAGAAATAACATGGGGTCTTGCAAGACGAACTCCCAAAGCAACAGCTTCATCACCGGATATAAACACCTTCTGCTTACTCATCTGTGTCTTCATTTGGCGAGCTCCTCTTTTACCATAGAAATGGCATTAAAACTGCACTCATGAGCACACACTCCGCAGCCCTTACAAAAACTGTAATCAAATTCTATTTTTTTATTATCAGTTTTAGATATTGCACCATCAGAACACAGAAGATAACACTGATAACACCCAGTACAGACATTAATATCTACAACAGGTTTGAATGTTCGCCATCCTGCATTTATACTGACAAGGTGGCCAGCCTCAAAGGAGGGTCCTGTAGGATAATCTCTTATATGTTTTGGAGTAACATAATTTTTTATTTCAGGTTTTAACATCTATTCTCCCTTACCATTCTATAAGCTTTCTGAACAATTTTTTTATTTTTCTCTGCAATTGACGGTCTCATTTCTGCATCAATGCTTTTTAAAGCTGAAGCAAGGGTTACTACACCGGAAGCAGCCACAAGGGCACCAAACATGGCAGTATTTGTAATTGGAAAACCCAGTATTTCAAGAGCAAGGGTTGTAGCATCAATAGTAATAACTTTTCGCCCATTAAAATCCCTATTGGCATATCTATCAGAAGAACTGTTGAGAATAACAGAGCCATCACTGACCAACCCCCCAACCGCACTCTCATTCAGGAGTGTTTCATCCATTACAACTAAATAATCATATTCTGAAAATTCACTTCTATCTGTAATCTTCCTATCATCAATTCTGGTAAATGCCAGAACAGGAGCCCCTCTTCGTTCAGGGCCGAAGGATGGAAAAGCCATAGCATACTTTCCTTCAAAAATGGAAGCAGCCTTACCCAGCAACCTGGAAGCAGTAAAACCTCCCTGTCCACCTCTTCCCAGCCATCGAACTTTGATCATAAATTACTCCTGTATAACATATTTTTTGTTTCATTATACGAAACTTTGTTCTGTTAATTGAAACATTATAACATAAATATTTCTTTTGTAAAGGTTAAGTTTGAGTATAAAAGTTATTCTAGAAGCTTTTAAGAATTTTATCAGACAGTGACATAAGCTCAGCTGATAGTTCTTTGACTTTCTCATCAATAAACCGATAAGGAGAACCGGAAAAACTAAGTCCACCGTAAAAATCGATAGATTTAATATACAAAGGAACCGCAATACAGGACAGTCCGGGTTCAAGCTCCTCTTTTTCAAGACTGTAGCCGTTAGTTTTTACAAACTCTATCTGTTTTTTAAGCTCCGGGATACTGGTTATAGTATATTCAGTATATTGTTTAAGCTCTATTACACTAAGAATTACATCAACTTTGTCTGTGGGCAGAGATGAAAGAATTGCTTTGCCAAGAGATGTACAGTGAAGGGGCAGATGATCTCCCAGTTTTGATCTCATCTGCAGCTCTCTGCTGCTTTCCACTTTGTCCAGATACAAAGCCGAATTATCATACATACCTACAAGGTTGACAGTCTCATTAAGACGCTGACTGATTTCCTCTAGTTGGGGGTGGATTCTATCCACAATACGGTTATTTGCATCTACTTTATGACCAAGAGAGAAAAGTTCTATTCCCAGGTACCAGTTTGAATCTCTTTTTTCCAGAATATTTAATATTTCAAGGGTTTCAAGATACCTGAATAAGGTTGTCTTGTTCATCCCCAACTGTCGTCCAAGTTCACTTAGAGATAGTTTACCCTGATTATTCGAAATATAATTAATAATCTCAAAAGCTTTCTTTACTGAATTACTCACTTAAAAACTCCACTACAACTGTTCCAATATTTGAAATAGTGTTCAAATATATGTAACATTGTATCATAAACTAATATTTTTACAAGCCAAACAAAGTTATAATATTTTAAATCCGGAAGATAAAGGGAATTACATGTATAGTCCATAAAGAAGATAATTTATGTACAAAGTTGTAGTTACAGATGACAGATATGGAAATTATTCTGAAGAAGAAGCTGTTTTAAGGGAGGAAAGCCTGCCTATCCGGTAAACAATATCTAAATGTGCCAGCTGCTAACTGTCTTCCCTTACGATCCGGTTTTCGGGTATCGTTTTCTATTGCTGAGTAATATCATATCCCTAAGATGGTTTATATCCTTTGCTTCCAGCCATTTTTTTTCAAACTCTTTCTCCTGCACAAGAGTTGCAATGGATGCCAAAAGTCTGAGGTGCAATACTCTCTCCCCTTCATTACCCACAATCAGAAATATAGCTTTTACAGATTTTTCTGATTTAGTAAAACCTACACCTCCCCGGCATCTTACAATCATCATATGAAGAACTTCAGTTTCTTCAAGAATAATATGAGGAATTGACACAAAAGAACTGATTGCTGTAGAGCTTTCATTTTCTCTTTTCTTCAGAAGTCTGAGTATTTCTTCACTTTCCATTTTTAGATCAGAACCCAGAGGACCTGAAATCCTTTTAAAGAAATCATCCAGGGTAAAATGCTCCTCAAGATCCAAAACAACAGAATCCTTTACCATTCGATCAAATTTATCATCCAGTATCCCTTCCCTGTGACGGATAACCTCCCGAAGCTCTGATTCAAGGCCATGTTGAGGCATCCTGCTGTCTATAATTCTTTTAAGAAGATACAGAAGTGCAAATTCCTTTTTTGACCTCTTTCTTCCATAAAGCAGATAAACAAGAATACTGGCAAAAATGAACACCAGACTTATTTCGATAGCTTCCATACCAAGATCAATTAGCAGAAATAGATAGATAACAATGCTAAGAACGGGGATGTATGGATAAAAAGGCACTTTAAAAACAGGCCTATAGTTGGACAACTTACTTTCCCTTAGGATAATTACCGAGATGTTAGAAAGAATATACGCAATCAAAATTACCGATGATGCTGACTTAACAAGAATTTCAAGATCAATCTGAAGAGCAAGAATAATAAATAGACCAGTTACAAGAATTGAAATAACAGGTGTATTAAATCGCACAGAGACCCTGGATATATTCCCGGGAATCAGATTATCTCTGCTCAGGGCCAATGGATATCGGGAAGCAGCCATAATCCCTGCGTTGGCAGTTGTAATAAAAGCCATGAAGGATGCAATGGTAATGGCAATATATCCTGGTCTCCCTGCAAATATTTGGGCAGCATCTGAAATAGGAAACATTGAACTGTTAAATTCATCAGGACTCAATATACCAGTTGTAACAAAAATCATAAGTACATACAAAAGGGTAACTACAATCACAGAAACAAGCATACCAAGAGGAATATTTCTCCCTGGATTTTTAACCTCTTCCGCAATACTGGCTATCTTAAGTAATCCACCAAAAGATATAAATACAAACGCCGCAGTTGAAAGGATAGAATTAACCCCCATAGGGGCGAAAGGTATAAAATGATCTTTATTTACTATAGGAAAACCCATAATAATGTAGGCAATCATTATAGCTATTAGAAATGCAATCAGTATCAGTTCAAGTAATGCAGCCTCTTTAACACCAACTATATTCAATAGTACAAAGAAAATAGTAGCGACTACCGCTATCAGAGGCATACTAAGACCTGTCAGAAGATAAAGAACCCCGGATAAACCATAAATTGCAAATGCACTTTTTAAAGATAGAGCAAACCAGCTTAGAAAACCGTTAATAGTTCCAAGAAGAGGGCCAAAGCTCCTGGAGATGAAGTAATAATCGCCTCCGGCTTTAGGCATTGCAGTCGAAAGTTCAGCTATACTTAAAATCCCAATCAGGGCTATTACACCACCTATCAGATAGGAGATAAACAGTGAAGATCCGGTATGACTGTATGCAATGGCCGGAAGAACAAATATACCGGAACTGATCATTGCCCCGGATGCAATACTGAACACATCAAGAAAATTTAGTTTTCTTTCCATTATTCCGGTCCTATGGTTGTACCTTCGAAGTCATCCCCTGAAAGTATATGCTTCATATTTTCAATATCATTTCCAGCAGCTGTTATTACAGTTAAGTTCAATTCGGATGCCCTTTTTGTTGCAACGGGATCAAATGGAACATTAACCCCCGGGATCCATATATCACCAACAAGCTTCCTCATTTCTGCCCAGCTTATGTTGTCTAAAGGAACAGCCTTAGGATCAAGCTTAGGATCAGCAGAGTATACTTTTTTTATATTGGATAAATTAATTACAGTATCAGCACCAATATTTTCTGCCAGTAGAACAGAATCATTATCTGTAGAAAAGCCAGGCTTCCATCCTGCAGCAACCAGTATTCTCCCTTTAAAAGTTTTAATTGACGTCGGATCAGTTACAACAGGATCAGAGCATTCATCAGCGAATACTCCTTTAAGAAGCTCCCCGTTCAGCCTTGTTGCCATAATGCCTATCCAATCCTGAGAATTGGAATTGGGATTCTTTACTATTTCTCTATAAGCTTTTTGATAAGCTCTGGCAGGTCCACCGCCACCAACAACAAAAACCAGCTTTCTGCCTGCATCGCCATCAAGATATTCAAGAATTGCCTGTCTGAAACTTACAAGAAAGGTTTTGTCTACTGCATCAGGAGCCACAATAGAACCGCCAACTGATAAAACTTTGATATTTTCCATGTATAGAATGATAACTGGTAACTCCTGGTATTGCAACTCAATTATCCAAACTGCCGCAACTATTACATCAATATTGTTATTGACTATTTCCTTTATCTCTATTCCAAAAACAGTTTATACACAGCATCGTTGCACATATTCAGAAATCCGGTATCTTCCGATACCTGTGATATGCTTGAACCCAGAATCTGTGCAGTTTCAACAGCCGTAGATTCATCAGTAATTCCGCTTAACTGAAACTTCTGCTCTTCCATGATCTTCGCTATATTCTGCCTGTCTACAACCTTTACCTTTCCTACATTTACAAAAGCGTTTTCAACAAATACAACAAGACCGTTTATAGTCTGTTTACTTAAATTATCAACCTGATTATTTAATCCTACTACTGCAAGTTTCTTGTCTTCCATTGACTCCAGCCGCAATCCCAATCTCATGGGGAGCCACAAAACCGTCTCTGTCTTCATCCAGCTTTTGATCAAGAGCTCTGTCAGGTTCCACAGGATGAGGATTTATCAACAGCATCCTTCCTTCTCTCAATTCAGGCAGTGAAATTCTTTTGTCATGATTTATATCAATAAATGTGAAGAGCCTTTCCGGATAATCATCCTGCAACTCCTGCTGCTCAACACCTCCCTCCAGATTTCCAGCCCTCTTTGCCCGTACTATCTCAAAGAGTTCAACATCACCATTATAATTTGTATCCAGACGTTCATCAAATGGATTTTCTACAGGATGGGGCTCCCTCAACCCTCTAATAAGCATTATATTTTCATCTTCATCGATAGTACCGTCTTCATTTAAATCAGCCAGTTCATCCAGAGGTGTAAGGTTATCATGAGGTTCGGTAAGCAGATGCCTGACTGCGTTTATCAATTCTTCAAGCTCCTCCGGTTCCAGCTCCCCGTTTCTGTTAAAATCCGCCCATTCCTGGTAAATTCCTGCCACACCGGAAGATTGTCCTTCCCGCTCTACTGTATGTTCCTGGATAGGTCCCTTTGTAGCACATGAAAAAATCATCATAATAATAACAATTATAAGTGATAGTCTTTTCATAATAAATTCCCTATAGTTTCAATTCCTATAATACACCCAGTATTAAGAAAAATCAAAAAAAACAAATTCTAGACTTTTCCCATGCTATGGTTTACATTAGTATTGAGGTTTTTATGGAAGAAAATCGCTACTATAAGCGTGTAAATTTTCATGTAAATGCAGCTGCCAGAATTGATAATATTCTATATACAGGAGAACTCTACGATATTTCCCTAAGAGGATGCCTCATAAAAATGAACAAGAAACCTGGAAAATATTCAGGTAACCCCTGTATTGTAATGCTCAAACTGCCAAATTCCAATATTACTCTGGAGTTTGAATCCAAAATAGTACATCGGAAAAATGATTTTTTAGGTTTTATGTTTGAAGGAGCAGATGTAGATTCTATAACCCATTTAAGAAGGCTCCTTGTATTAAATACAGGTGATGAAGAAGGTACCGACAGAGAATTTATTTCCTGGCTTAATGATAATTAGAAATTAATAGTAATTATTAAAGAGGTAAATCTATGGGTATAGCTACTATACAGGAACTTGTCAGGGCAAGTGCTCTGCTTACAACTGATCAAAGTCGTGCATCCCTTATTTCCATTCTGGTCGAACAGGCTCAGGACATTAGTAAGTCCGATGTAGGTTCACTTTATGCCTATTCCGTTGATAGGAAACGGGCTCCCTTAAAAATGATCTTTAAACGGGGGAAATATGAAATCCAGTCTTCCTTTTCTCCGGAATCAAGCCTGGTGCAGTTTATGGAAGACTGTGGAGAAGCTTTGATTGTTCATAGCAGGGAAGATCAGTTTTTTAAAGAAAGCCTTTTAAATGAAGCAATGAACAGCGCTATTGTACTTCCCCTTAATACAGCAAAAAGAAAAATTGGAATACTGGTTCTTAATTCCAGAAAAAGAGATTATTACGGGAAAAACAGACTACACTTTCTGGATGCCCTCACAAAGCTCTCTGGTGGAATGGTTCACAATGTTGAATTATTTCAGGAAGTTAAACAGAAACTGAAAGAAATTGAATCTCTCCAAAGATACCAGGAAAGTATCTTCAGCTCTATGACTAATTTACTGATTACCACTGACGAAAAAGGGAATATCCATTACTTTAATCAGGCAGCTGCTGAAAGACTGGAAATGAACCAGAATATTATTGGAAAAGATTTTGAAGCTTTCTTTAAAAAACCACTCAATAAAAAAATCTTAAAAGAAATAACATCTACAGCAGACTCCCACACAGAAATTCTTGGGCTTGAAGGTATATACAGAGGGAAAGACAGAGAAATGGATTTTTCCCTGAATATCTCCCCCCTAAAAGGGCGTTTAGGGAAGCATGAAGGCCTGACTCTCCTCTTTACAGATCAATCCAGAGAACAGGAATTAAAACAGAAGGCGAATATGGCAGTGGAGGAAAGGAGAATAGTTAAAGACATGTTTGCAAGGTACATGTCCGCAGATGTACTTAAAAACCTTATGGAATCTCCAGAACTTGTACAGTTAGGGGGCAGCAAAAAAGATGCAACTGTGTTCTTTGCGGATATCAGGGGTTATACCTCATTCAGTGAGGGTCAGGAACCTGAATATATCATTGAAATTTTAAACGAATACTTTAGTGAGGCAGTAGAAATAGTTATTAAATATAACGGTTATATAGATAAATTTATTGGAGACTGTATTATGGCAGTATGGGGTGTACCAGTTGTAAATGCGGATAAAGATGCGCTTTCAAGTGTTGGATGCGCTGTTGAAATTCAGGAACTGGTAAAATCTAAAAGCCGTAAATTCTTCCATGGAAAGGCAGAGAACCTGAAGGTGGGGATAGGAATGCACAGCGGTCCTCTGATTTCAGGAAATCTGGGAAGCTCCCGAAGGATGGATTACTCAGTTATCGGGGATACTGTAAATATAGCTGCCAGACTCGAAGGAGTTGCAGGTCCTGGTGAGGTAATAATTACTCAGCAAACCAGAGATCTTATAGGTGATCATTTTAAATTAAAGGAATTAAAACCGGTAAAGGTAAAAGGTAAAGATAAACTACTGCATATTTTTAGTGTACTAAAACAGGTAAGTTAAAATAGATAGAAGGAGATAACCATGGAAAAGTTTATAACTCTAATAAATGAGATTCCTTTGCGGATTCTTATAGCAGGAGGTTTATTTGCAGCTGCAGTAATTGCAGTTCTTATTATCTCTATAATATACAGAAAAAAGATTAAAAATTTTATTAAGTATCTTGAAGAAGCAGTTGAAAATGATAATTTTTCAAAAGAACTTTATTCTCCTGCATTTATCAGGAAACATTCTAAAGAAGTGGAAAACCTGGCCGACCGGACAGATAGTAGAATTATTAAGCTTACCAGTCTTGATACACAGTGGCTGCAGCAATTGCAGGAAAAACCTAAAGACAAAAATGTAAAAAGGATACTGAAGCATATCCCGGGACAGGGGCTATTCTCCTGTTTTCTGGCCGCCCAGAAAAAACCTTCTATTACAAAATTGCTCCTTGAATATATAGGGACAGAACCTGGAAGTCTCAGGCAGTTACCTTTAAGCGGCTCAGGAGAACCATTTGACGGCAAATCTGCAAAACTTATGTTTGATAAACGAATGGATGAGATAAGAGAAATGGCAGGAGATCCTGAATGGTCTGTTCGGTATTTTTCAATAAAACTCCTTCTTAATGAAAAATCGGATAGATCTAAAAGGGTAATACTTGAAGCATTTTCTGATCCTCACCCTCTGGTAAGAAAATCTGTCATAGAGGAATGTATTATTGACGACAGAGTAAAAATATATGATTTGCTAAAAGAACATCTTCTGGATGATCCCAGCTTTGAAGTCAGGGAATCTGCCTACAAAAGGATAACTACAGATTTTAAAGACATTCACAGAATCGATTATTCCTCTCTGACTGCTGTACAATCTCTGCATTCACTTGAATTCCTTGATCCTAATCTTGAAAATGATATTGATGCAGCACTGAACTTCCTTGAAGGGGATGATCTGGAATTGAGATTTCCTTCAGCAATGTTTCTGCAGGGAACAAAAACTCTTGGTGAAATGTTGAAAAAAGTCAGCTTTGAGGACACTAAAAATCTGAAGAGAATAACAAAACTCCTTACTAATGCTGCGGAAGTAAAGATTACAGGATTTCTTGGTGAGGGAATATATTCACCGGCAGCCCTTTTTACAGCCCTTTTACTTCTAAAAGAAACAGGTGAAAGAAAATATATATCAGATTATGCATTAAAGGTTTTTGAAAATAATTTTAAATATGATGAAAAGATATGGCAGAGTGCAGTTGACAGTATCAGTGAACGGGGAAATGAAGATGCTGTTATAATTTTACTCAAAGAACTAAAAAAAGTTAAATATAATGACAGACAAGCAGTTTATATACTCAAAAACCTCCCTCCTGATATTGAATTTTTAAGTTTTGATATTCTAATGGACCTCCTGAAAGATGACAACTTTACCTCGAGAAAAGCCCTTATTGATACAATTTCTATGATGCCGGAAGATACTGTACTTCCGGAACTTTTCAGAATACTTAAAGCTGGACGAGCCGTATTCTCGCACACAGTACGTATTACAGCTCTACAAATCCTGGCCAGTTATAAATTGCCTTACTGCCTGCAGCCGATTATTGAGCAGCTGCCAACTCTTCCGATTGCCGAAGCAAAGGAATTTTCCGCTCTGCTGACTGACTTTGCAGGAAGAACATTTGATAACAGAGTGCTCAGGTTATTAAAACAGCCTGATGGAAAAGTAAGAGCAGCGATCATTGCAAGTCTCCCGGGAACCAGAAAAAAGGAATTCCTCAAACCAATAAAAGAGGCTTTATCTGATGCTGATCCGGATGTAAGGATTGCCGGTATTTGGGCTCTTGCAGATTATAAAGATAGTAAAATACTGAATCAGAGTTTTGATATGCTCCGGGATCCTGTTGAAAGAGTAAGGATTGCAGCAGCTGGGGCACTGGCAATGTTTGGTAATCCGGATAAATTAAATAACTTTACTGAGCTGTTAAAAGATGGAAATGAGGTCATCGAAGTTAAGAAATCAGCTATAATCGGCTTGAGTAAATCCGATCAAAATAAAGCTGTCGATATTCTGGTAGAACTAATTGATGGGAATGAAGAACTGAAGGAGGAAGCAATAAATGCCCTTGCTGTAAAGCCATCAAAAAAGGCCCTGACAAGAATTATCGAAAATATGAAAGATGCCTCCCCTGTTCTCCGGGATAAAATTATGAAAGTGTTTAAACTAATGGGAGAATCAGGAGAGGAAGCATTAGAAAAACTTCTCGCAGAAGATATTTCCTCTCTTAAGGAATCTATTACAGGGATTCTTGAAACAACAGGTTATGTGGAACATGTAATTAGGAAATTATCCCATAGAGATCCTCGTATAAGACGATCTGCCGCAGAATTTCTCTCTATAATGGGAACCAGATCTGCATTTAGGGGAATAGTACTCGCAGCCAGAGACCCCGACCAGGATGTACGGATACAGGTTACAAGAGCCCTCGAAAAACTTAACAGCAAATCAGGTGAAGAAATCCTGGAATCTCTTAAAAGTGATCCGGACAAACGGGTAAGAAAATTCACAATGTGGGCAATGGCAAGAACAAAAGCAAAAGGGATAGAAGATTAGAGAGGAGAAACGGAGGATGGAGACGGGAGACTGGAAGATGTTATCTCTTCCGGTCTCCTTTCCGCCCGCCTCCCTTCTTTCCTATCTGGATCTTCTCCCACCAGCAGATCTTCCGGATGATCTTCCTCCATCATTATATCCGCCACCACTATTCCTGCCGCCTTTTCGATGGCCACTGTGTGAGCGGTGATTGTAGGAGGGAGCCTTATCTGATATTTCAATATTGACCTTTCTGCCCTTATAGTGAACCCTCTTGAAGGATTTCATAAGGATGTCAACATGAGCTTCATTTACCTCAAAAAAGGAAAAGTTTTTTAGAAGATCGATCTTACCAATTGGAATATTTTTTCTTCTTGTTGCATCATTTATAAGACCAATCAGGCTGGGAACTGTAAGTTTATCCATCTTACCAAGATTTATAAACAGCCTGACATCACCTTCTCTTGCAACGCGCAACCTGTCACGGCTATTCTTGTTTCTATTACTCTCATCAGGTGCAACAATATCACTGGCATCCCGATAGTAATCCAGAAATCGATTAAATTCGAGAGACACAAAGTGCTTAATAATAGTTTCTCTGTCCAGTTCCTCGAGTTTTTTAAAAACAGAAGACATATATTCTCCTATTAACTCTTCATTAACATCAACTTTATCAACTCTGTCAATTAAATGAAAAAGCTGACGTTCGCAGACCTGTTTACCTGTAGGAATTGCAGCACGTTCAAACTTTTTTCCTAGCTTATTCTCTATATGTTTTATTGAATGCCTGCGTTTAGGACCAACAAGAGCTACAGAGATTCCCCTCTTTCCAGCTCTCCCTGTTCTTCCTGATCTGTGTATGTAGGTTTCAGGATCATCAGGAAGTTCATAATTTATTATATGTGTAAGATCACTAACATCAATCCCTCTGGCTGCTACATCTGTTGCAACAAGCATTCTAAGATTCTTTCTCCTGAACTTCTGCATTACATAATCACGCTGAGCCTGTGACAGATCACCATGTAAAGCATCAGCACTATAACTATCCTGAATCAGCAGATCAGCTACTTCCTGTGTATTTTTACGGGTTCTGCAAAAAACAATTCCATTAATATCCGGATTCATGTCTGCAATACGCTTCAGTGCTTTGTACCGGTCCTTGTTTGAAACCATATAATAGACATGAGAAACATTATCAGCACCTTTATTCCTGGCTCCAACTGTTATCTCTTCCGGATCATTCATATATTTATGGGCCATTCCGGAAATTTCTTTCGGCATAGTGGCAGAAAACAAACATGTCCTTTTTTTATCAGGAGTTTCAGCTAGAATACCATTAAGTTCATCTCTAAAACCCATATTGAGCATCTCATCTGCTTCGTCCAGAACCACAGTATTCACATTCGAAAAGTCAGTTTGTTTTCTACGTATCAGATCAAGCATCCTGCCAGGAGTAGCTACTACCACATGAGCGCCCCTTTTAAGACCTCTAATCTGAATATCAATATTTGCACCACCATAGACTGCAAGAACGTTCAGACCTTTTATATACCTGGAATAGTTTTCAAGATCACCAGCAATCTGCATACAAAGTTCTCTGGTGGGACTTAAGATAAGAGCCTGGGTTACTTTTGTTGATGTATTTACATGCTGCAGTATAGGGATTCCAAAAGCGGCTGTTTTACCAGTCCCAGTCTGAGCAAGGGCTAAAAGATCGTTATTACCTTCAAGAAGGATTGGAATAGCCTGCTCCTGTACCGGCATTGGCTGTTCATAACCGAGAGTTACCAGACCACGGACTATTTCGGGATTCACACCCATTTCTTCAAATTTGTTCATAATTCCACCCTGTTTGTTTTAATATATTTCATACATAGGCTCATTACAAAACTTACAAAATCTTTTTGGGAACAGACAGTTCAGATATTTAAATACTTATGTAATAAATAGTAAGGGTTGTTGCAAAGGACCTCTGGTTGAGTGGATACTATTCACTTTGTTTCTAATTGTCAATAGAGATATTTTGAAAACTATCCTTGACGCATAGCTGATATAATGATAATTTAAAGTATCTGGAGAAACTGGAAATAATATGGAAATTAAACTTAAAAAATACTCTACAACTTATATCATCGAAGTTGTTGGAGATATGGATCTCTACAGTTCTTTTGAATTGAAAAATATTGTTGCAAAGATGATTACTAAGAATATTAGAAGTTATGTTGTTGATCTTGCAAAGGTTGATTATATAGATTCCAGTGGTATTGGAGTTCTAATTCATATTTATAGCACAATAAAGAAATCCAATCGGATACTAAAAATTTCAAATGTCCATGGATCTGTAGAAAAAGTTATTAAGCTTACAAAACTATCCCAATATTTTCCTATAGTGGGATCTGTTAAAGAAGCCCTTCTACAAATTGAGCAGACAAAAAAGGTAGAATGATGTTTGAGCATAAAGAAATAATTATTGATGATAACAACAAGCTTCTTAACAGAGAGAACTTATTTTATAAAGAATTTCAATCTGATTACCGTCAGGTTAGATTCTTTTCAATGGTAATAGTACAGAAAGCACCGCCGGAGATTAAAGAAATAAATCTCCTTGAACAGCAAATTAGTGAGCTGATTAAAAATGCTGTAAAACATGGAAATAAAAAGGATATAAACAAAAAGATAAAGGTATGGGCTGCTTTTGATACCAACTTTGCTCATGTAATTGTTGAAGATGAGGGTAAAGGGTTTCAGAAGATTGAGGAATGGAACGAATTTAATTTTAAACGAAGCGAATGTTTTGAAAACCAGGACTTTGATGCTATGGAGAAATACTTTGCATACAGAACAGACGAAAGTGACGAAAATGATGGAGGCAATGCACTTTTCGCAACTCTTGAGTACTGGGATGGGGGTGTAGTCTTCAATAGCAGGAAGAATTGCATTGCCGTTTATAAAAATTTTGAAAAGAAAAAACATGGAATAGATCTTAACCAGCAGGGTGACTAATGGGAGTTAAAGAGAGGTCCAATATATGCCTGCCTCTGATAATTACTTTCACGGATGAAGGTGTCTCTTTTTTTCGCAACCACAATAAAAATTTAAATAAAAAAAGATTATCCAACGACTCTTTGGCCTATGGGATGAGTCTTGAAGAGTTTTCTGCTCCTTCTATCCAGAGAATGATAATAGCAGATTATGTATCGAGTATAGAAATATCCAGAACCGCTTTTACAGAGAAGCGAAGTGAAATAATGGATATTTCAAAATTAATATTTTATTCAATCCTGTATCGAAAATTTACAAAAGTAATGACAAAAAAATTTATGGGATCAACCTTTATAGAAAACTGGAACCGGTCCAATCCCAAAAATATTCTCGATGAAAACTCCATATTTAACAGTACATCCTTAACTAATATTCCTGAATTAAAATATGAAACTATGGATCAGATTAAACATAATATTATTAATGCTGCAGTTACTACGCTTCCGGGAGTTCAGGAACTTACAGAGGAAGAATTAATTAAAACAAATCAATTGGGGAAAAAATTTCTCGACAATCTTAACACTTTTTTATGGTATGTCCTCTCTGTGTCACACGACAGTGATGATTATGAACTGCTTTACCAGGACTCAGTTATAATGCTTAGACAATATCTGGAAAAATCTAAAATTGCAGAATATCTATCACTTATGATAATGGAATTTTCTATAAATTCTGAAATCAGCCAGCTGAAAAGACTCTCAAAACGCCTATACAAAGATAAAATAGATTTTGGGAGAATTATTCACAATGAAACCATTCGTAAAGAACTTATAAAATTTTTGGAAAAAAAGAATGAATTTTTGACTTTATCATGGAAAATTAAAGGGACATCAACTTCTATTGGAACCGGTAACCGCTTGCAGGTAATGATATTTAATAAGGACACTGAATATCAAAAGCTTAAACAGGAAATTGACAGTAAAAAATTTGTAAATATTAAGAAAAAATCGCTTATTGATTTCTATCAGGATGAATCTGAAAATGAATTTAATTCTGATCTTGGAATGTACTACTTATCGTATATGCAGGAAGCCTGTAAGGAACAACAGATCTATTTCGATTCACATATGGATCAGATAGCTGATAGAGAACTGAATATTATAACCCTTTCGTTGATGTTCCAATAAAATCACACCGCCTTCATTATCAACAGAGTCTGGTCATCATGTTGGAGGGAATCTCCTACAAATGAATTAAGATCAGCTCTTACAGATGCAATTAGTTTCTCTGGTGTCAAATGTGAATCATTTCGAATCACCCGTTGTAATGAATACTGCGAATACTCTTTGTTCTCGATATTTCTTGCTTCTGTAATTCCATCTGTATAAAGTGCAAGAATATCATTCTGATCCAGAGTTATTACTTTTTGGGCATAAGTCTCTGTGCTCTCTATACCTATCGGAAGTCCTGGAGTATCTATTTCAAGAAAGCTTTTTGAAATACTCTGATAATGGAGGAGTGGGGCATGTGCTGCATTTGAATAAGCCACTTCTTTTGTTGATTCATTATAAATAATGAAGCTCATTGTTGCAAACTGATCTGCATCTGTTCGCCCTATAATTGCCCTGTTAAGTATTGTTAAAACCTGTGCAGCATTCCTCCTTGGTGAAGCTGCCAGTCTGATAATAGTACGAATCATTATCATCAATAACGAAGCGGGGATGCCTTTCCCAACAACATCACAGATAACAATAGCTGAATTATTTTTATCCAGTCTGAAAAAATCATAATAGTCACCACTAACACCTCTTGCTGCTTCTGTAAAAGCTGCAAATGAAAGGCCTTTAGTATCCGGAATAGATCCAGGAAGAAGATTTTTTTGAATATCTGCTGCAACCATTATCTCCCGGTGAAGTTCACTTTTCTCAATAAGATCATGGTAGTTATATATATTATCAATAGTTAATGCCGCATAATCGCTAAAGGTTCTGATATGATTAAAGTCAATATCAGTAAATTTTTCACCAGGCCTCGTTTTTGCAAGAACAAGTGTTCCCAGAACCCTGCTTGATATAATAAGAGGAACTACTATTATTGAACTGATATACAGTAAAGATCCCTCTTCCTGATTTTGTTTCAGTTGCGCTTCAAGAGAAATATCTCTGATAAAAAAATTAGAACCACTCTCTACAGCACGACCTATAATAGTTTCACCCATTGGAATGGGTGTATTATTAACTATATCCACCAGTTTTTTCATATCAGTAGTGGATTCAGATGAAACCTGGAAAAGAGGAGGGAGCAGACCTATTGCAATTTTCTGTTTTATTATCGAATCATCCAGTTCATCTACCAAAAATACAGATCCGGCATCTGCTGCTGTATTTTTAACTGCAGACTCAATTACAATTTCCAGAACTCTGTCAAGGTTACTCTCTATTGAGATTGACCCACTAATTTCAAGCATAAAATCAAGTACCGATTCCAGCCTTTCCCATAGTTCGCTCTTAAACACATTAAAATGATCTGAAAAACTCTCAAATTCATCACTGGATTCTATATGTAATTCATGAGAGAAATCTCCTAAAGAAAGGGACTTTATAGCATCTCTCATCTTAATAATTCGTGTCCCCATTCGTGTGGAAAATGTGGTGATAATTAAAAGACTGAATACAAAAGTAAGAAAGGAAACGACTATAGCTATAATCATACTATGAGTTGTTGATCTATCTGTATATTCGCTAAGTAATACCAATTCCTTCTGTAGATCTGTCATAAATGTGCTTGTATTATACGCTGTGATTCGTATAAGCCTTTGAATTTCGAACAGCATCAGGAGATCATCATCACCCGCTTCTAATTCATATCCCAAATCAAAAAGCTCATACAGAATGCTTAACAACTCCCTTCCCTTATATTCCTCCATTAATTGGCTGGCAATTATTACATCCATCTGATTAAAAAGGGAAAAGTAGTGAGTTTCATAGATTTCAAACCATCTGTCAATTAAGTCATTCAGAACCTTTCTATCTGCCTCCGGAAGACTTTTTATCATTTCAGGATCCCTGAACTGGTTAAAAATTATACCAAAGCTATTAATAGAATCTATAATATCTGACTTCTGCTCAAAGAGATCCACATTTGAAGTCATTATGCGGTCGATTCTTGATTTTATCTGTTCTGCACCGGAAAGAACTCTCTCTGAATGAATTTGCAAATCTTTAAATAGAACAATGGATCTGGAATAGAAAAATATTACTGACAGGGCTATAATAAATCCGACTACAGCTGCCAATTGTAACAGTAGAAGTTTTGGCCTTATATTCATACCTGGATAATAACACAGGAAGGAATGAAGGGGAAGGATTAAGGAAGGTTTAAATGAAAGACAACACAGACAGAGAACTAATTGAGTATTTTAAAACTTTTATTACTGACAATCGATTGATAAAGATGGGAAAAGTCCTTTCAATGCGAACAAGGTACATAACAGTAGTTCTTGAAAATATTTATCAGCCCCATAATGCCAGTGCTGTACTTCGCAGCTGTGACGGATTTGGGATTCAGGATGTACATATTATTGAAAACAGTAACTCATATAGAGTTAATCCAGGGATTTCTCTCGGAACAAGCCAGTGGTTAACTCTTCATAAATATAGTAAAGAAAGGAAAAACAGCATTACTGCTATTAAAACTCTAAAAGAAAATGGATATAGAATAGTTGCAACTACCCCTCATAAAGATGATACAAATTTGGAAATGTTTGATCTGGCAAAAGGCAAAATTGCCCTATTCTTCGGAACAGAGATGCATGGCCTTTCTGATATTGTACTTGAAAATGCAGATGAATTTATGAGAATACCTATGTACGGCTTTGTAGAGAGCTTTAATATCTCTGTTTCATGTGCCATAAGCCTTCACAACCTGAGCCACAGATTGAGAGAATCTGATGTTGAATGGAAGATAGATGCATTGGGAAAAGAAAAGATTCTTCTTGAGTGGATGCGTAATTCTGTTAAGAATGCAGGCAGTCTGGAGGAAGAATATTACAGGCGGTGGTCGTCGTAGGGGCAACCGGCCGGTTGCCCCTAAGACGAAGATACAATAAAAAATTTAATAAAATCGGCGCCTTCGATTTCTCCGTATGACCCTGCTTTGGCAGATTCTTCATCATATATTTGTACATCATCCGGAGACTCTCCGGGTTTCATAATTATAAAAGGTATAGGTTCTCTGGTGTGAATACGCATCTCTACCGGTGTGGGATGGTCCGGAAGAACAGCAATTGTAAGTTTATCGCCTATTTCGCCTTTATGATCAAGAATATATTTTACAATACGTCTGTCCAGATACTCAATACACTTCATTTTAAGGTCCAGATCTCCATCATGTCCGGCTTCATCAGTAGCTTCTACATGAAGATAAAGAAAATCATGGGTCTTAAGGGATTCAATAGCAGCTATAGCTTTACCTTCATAATTTGTATTGTACAGTCCCGTTGCTCCTTCCACACGAACTACATCCATACCTGCGTATACCCCTATTCCATTTATAAGATCAACACCGGAAATAACTGCCCCCTTAAGATTATACAGATCTTTAAATGACGGCATAACCGGCTTTGTGCCGGGAGACCAGGGCCATATTAGGTTTGCAGGATCTTTTCCTGAATTTACACGATCCTTATTAATTGGATGATTTTGAAGCACCTTCTGAGATTGAAGGATAAGTGAGTTTAAAAGCTCAGTGTTATTCTGACCATCAACAGATAATGGCTTAACAAACAGATTCGCAAAGAGCTCTCCAGGATGATCATGTGGAGGTGTGCAATCAATACCCCCAAAAGCTCCACCCTTAAGCCCACCATCCTTTATAATAAGAATATGTTTAAAAGAAATTCCAGGATAAAACTTAACATCTCTAAATTCAGGCATGCTTTTAACCATTTCATTCAGAGCCTCTATTAAAACCTTTGATTCGGAAGTAGAGATATGACTGGCGGAATGGTTTTTTATTTTTTTATTTGTAATAGTAATTAGATTACACCGAAGAACAAGATCATCTTCATTAATTTTTATTCCTAGATTAGCTGCTTCAAGAACCCCACGTCCTTTAAAATACTTATGAGAATCGTAGCCCATTACTCCAAGATTTGCTACTGCACTCCCGGTAGGCATATCATCGGGAATAGTTTTTAACATTCCATTCCGGCCATTTTGTGCTAAAAAATCTATATTCGGCTTGTCTACTGCCATAAGCGGAGTTTTTCCGTCTAATTTTTTAATTGGCCTGTCGGCCATACCATCTCCAAGCACTATAAGATATTTCATTTTTTCTTCCTCTTCTTTATATGTATAATCATAAAAAACAAATTATTCATAAAAAATCAATGCAGATTAGTGAATTATAAAGTACAATCATAAAATACTCAGGGGAATATGCCTGAATAACCATAATTCAAGTGATATAACAGGAGTTGTTTATGAAAGACACCAGGAAAGCTATAGTATCATGGACTCTCTACGACTGGGCCAACAGCGCCTTTGCCACAACCGTAATGGCCGGATTTTTTCCAGTATTCTTTAAGGCATACTGGTCAACCGAAGCAAGTGTTCAGGTAAGTACTTTTTATCTTGGAACAGCCAATTCAATTGCAGCCATTCTGGTTGCTGCAATGGCACCAATTTTAGGTGCAATAGCAGATAGAGGCAGCGCAAAAAAGCGTTTCTTAGGATTTTTTGCATTTTTAGGGGCCATTATGACCGGAGCCTTGTGGCTTGTACAGGCAGGTCAATGGCAAATGGCGGCCCTGTTCTATGTTGTAGGAACAATCGGATTTTCCGGAGGAAATATCTTCTATGATTCCCTTTTACCTGCTGTAGCCTCTGAGAAAAAAGTAGATTACGTATCGTCCCTGGGTTTCTCCCTTGGATACATTGGTGGTGGTTTGCTGTTTGTAATAAACGTACTTATGTACCTTAAACCGGAAATCTTTGGAATACCTGATGGTACCACAGGAATAAGGTTGTCCTTTATTAGTGTTGCTGTATGGTGGGCCGTATTCTCTCTGCCTATAATGATTTTTGTAAAAGAACCAAAAAATGAAGACAGTATGCCAATATTTCAGGCGGTTTCTGCCGGATGGAAACAGCTGAAAAATACTTTTAAAGAGATCCGCCATTTAAAGGTAATTGGAACATTCCTGCTGGCGTACTGGTTCTATATTGACGGAGTAGA
>JAUVLL010000225.1 GCA_030600745.1 Spirochaetaceae bacterium
GTGTATAATCTCCTCATCGTGGCTTAAGGTATATACAATATGGCTGAAACTCTCCAGCTGAAAATTTATTTCTCTGGCAATATTCCTTATGACGGCTTCCGACTGCTGCCTGTAGGAATCCTCAAGTACATCTGCAGAAAACAGACCGAAAAATGAACTTAAGAGAGCCAAAGGAAGAATACTCGTCAGAAGAAAAGCAAAAATAAGTCTATAAAGATATCTGGTCTTCCCAAACAAAAGAATTGGCCTCCGGTAATAATTATTTACAGGATTATAACATAGATGAAGTGGATTTAACCAAGTGGATTTAACAAAATATAAACTTCTTGTTTCCATATATGTAAAATGATAAATTGAAGTCTAAGTACATTCATTATAATTAAAAAATAGAGTATTATGGAGTCATGCATCTCAGATCGTCACCGGCACTGGAAGAGGAAAAACGTGTACCTGGCAGGGGAATATGAAGGATGAGAAAAAAAAGAAAGAAAAACTCATTAGTGAATTAGCAGAAGGGGCTGGTAGACAGAGCATGGGTTGGCAGCCTACAGCCATCGGGTTTGCTTTGTTATGCATTGTGGTGTGGTTGGATGAGGTCCTGGATTTCCCCCATCTTCTGATGGGTGCACCGGGAACTCCTATTAACTGGCAGGAGGCGATCATTGAAACGAGTCTGATTCTTGTTATCGGTATTCTGACGATATTTAAGCTGATTCGCGATATCACTGAATGCAATCTGGCAGAGAATGCCCTGGTGGAAAGCGAAAAAAAAATGCGTACTATTCTAAATAGTATGCCCGATATAGTATTGCAGCTTGATACAAATCTAAAGATTCTATGGGCCAATAAAGCAACTCTTGATATAGAACCGAATGCAAAGGGTCAAGTCTGCTACAGGATCCTTCACGGTAAAAATAACCCGCGTTCGGATTGTCCGATTGTTAAGGCTCTAAAAACGGGGCAAATCGAAAGAGGTATTATCCATTCACAATGCGTAAGCGGAGTTGGTGAAAATTACTGGGACGATATTGGAATACCGATAAAGGATGTTTATGGGAATGTAATCAGTATCGTTAAGATTGCCAGAAATGTTACTGATATCAAGAGGGCTGAGAAAGAAAAGGTCCGGCTCGAGGACCAATACCGTCAGGCCCAGAAGATGGAGTCAGTAGGTCGGTTGGCCGGCGGAGTGGCCCACGATTTTAACAACATGCTTGGAGTGATTCTCGGTTGTACGGAGCTGGCCTTGAACGAGGTAGAACCGTCTCAACCGGTTTTTGCCTCCCTGCAGGAGATTCGCATGGCTGCCGAACGTTCCTCTGACCTCACCCGGCAATTGCTGGCTTTTGCCCGCAGACAGCTGGTTGAGCCAAAGGTGCTCTATTTGAATGGGACTGTAAAAGGGATGCTCAAGATACTTCGACGTCTTATCGGTGAGGATGTTGATCTTGTGTGGCTACCTGGTTCCGCTTTATGGTCGGTTAAGATAGATCCGGCGCAGATTGACCAAATTCTTGCCAACCTGTGCGTTAATGCACGGGATGCCATCGCGGGTGTTGGTAAGATTACTATGGAAACAGAGAACCTAATTATCAATGAGACTAATTGGGACGGGCAGCCTGGGTTTGTCCCTGGCGAGTATGTACTCCTGACCGTTATCGACGACGGTTGCGGCATGAACAAAGAGACCCTTGATAAACTTTTCGAGCCCTTTTTCACTACAAAGGAAGTGAGCAAGGGCACAGGCCTGGGGTTGGCTATGGTGTACGGCATTATCAAACAGAACAATGGTTTCATCAGCGTCCACAGCGAACAGGGCATTGGAACGACATTCAGGATATATCTGCCCCGGTATACGGGCAAGACAGCACAGGTGCAGAATGAAGGTACAGTGAAACCTGTAAGACTCGGTCATGAAACCATCCTGCTGGTAGATAATGAGCCGGCGATTCGGAAAACCACTGCGATTATGCTCGAACGTCAGGGGTACACTGTACTGGCCGCAGACACGCCGGGGGAGGCAATCCGTATGGCCCGGGAATTTACAGGACAGATTCATCTGCTCCTGACTGATGTGGTTATGCCTAAGATGAAAGGCCGGGAGCTGGCGAAAAACATCCTGATTCACCATCCGAAAATTAATTGCCTGTTTATGTCCGGATATACGGCCGATATCATCACTAATAACGAGGTGTTGTATGAGGATGTATATTTCATCCAGAAGCCGTTTACGATACAGGATCTGGCTGATAAAGTGCGGCAGGTAATGGATGGTTAATAATCAGGATTTATTCTATTCATTCGCTCTTGAAGTCAGTTCACCTGCAGATCCGGATCAGCTTATTGATAATGTTCTGGATAAATTACTTACTGGAATGGATCTTCGGACAGGAATAATTTATATTCTGGATAATTCAGGGGAACAGCTTCTTCTTAAGGCACATCGCGGTATTTCTAAAAAAATGTGCAATAAATTAAGCAAAAGGTCTCTAAATAATGATCAGACTGCAGCAGAAGTGTTTTCTTCAGAGATACCTATAGTACAAAGAGACTTTAGCAGTATCGACAAAATCTATAAGACTTTTGTAAAATCTGAAGAATCCTTCTTTTTTATTTACATCCCTGTTTTCAGTTCCGATGGGGCTATAGGTCTTATTGTATTTCAGGGTTCGGATAAAAGGGATTTTACAGAGGATGATATGCTTATGTTTGAAGCTGTAGGCAGAACACTTGGTCAGGCCATAAAGCACTCCCGTAAAGATGAAGAAACCAGATACAGGGCAGATGAACTGGATCTTTTACAAAAAATAAATTCTGCTTTAACAAGTGATGTCAGTATAGATGAAATTTTTCAGACAATTGCTTCCGGAATAGTAAAGGTCTTTGGATATACAGGCAGTCTTGTTTTTCTGGATGAAGGGGGAAAAGGAGATTCAATAATTCTTAAAGCTTATAACTATGATTTCGATAATAAGATAATTAAAAAAATAGAAAAACTTGTAAATTTCGTAATAAAGGGACACGAATTTCACCCGGAAAAAAATTCTATATCCAGCTGCCTCTATTCTGATCAGCTGCCTGTAATAAGTAATAATATTTTAGATGCACTGATTGGGCTGGGTAACCGGAAGAGTTTGAATAAAATTACACCTGCTGTTGCACATCTTTTACCTGTAAATTCGGCTATATTGGTACCTCTTGTAGCAAATAAAAAAGTACAGGGTGTACTGGTTGTTGCTGACAGACGGGAGTTAACTCAGATAGATGTAAACAGGGTTCAGACTTTTGCCACACAGGCAGTCATTGCTGTTGATAAAGCCAGGCTTCACAAGGAGGAAACAAAACGTTCTGCAGAACTATCTGCGCTTCTGACAATTTCGGACTCTGTTAGCAGTTCACTGGATCTCAAGGAGATACTGCAGAATACAACAAGGCAGATGGCTGAATTTTTTCATGCAGACCACAGTGGTATTCTTACTTATGACGAAAACTGTGAATGGGGCAGAGTAGTTGCTGAATACCCTGACAGAGGAGCTGTTCACGAAAAGATACCCATAAAGGGGAATGCATCCACAGAAAAAATTATTGCCGATCATCAGCCTTTGATGATTGAGGATACAATGCATGATCCGCTTATGGCCTCAGTTCATGAAACTATGGTACATCTGGACATCCACTCTATGCTTATCCTTCCATTGGTAATCAAGGGGAAGGCAATCGGCAGTATCGGCCTGGACTCAATAGGAAAAACACGCAGATTCAGGTCTGAAGAGATTGCACTTGCTCAGGCAATTGCAGGTCAGGTCTCTATTGCTATTGTGAATGCCCGTTTATTCAAGGACTTAGGCGAAGAGAAGGGCCGATTAAAGCTTCTTTACGATATTTCCAGCAAGTTTACAAGTGATCCTGAGCTTAAAAGGATACTGCAGGGGATAATAGACCGGATTACTGCAGAACTCGGCGGTCATATAGGATACCTTTTTTCCTTTGAACCGGATGAGAAAATGCTCAGGATACAGGCAGTTTCAGGGATAGAGGTTTCAGCTTCAGTTCTGGCTAAAAAAGCAAAGCTTTCTCCGGGACAGGGGCTGAATGGCTGGGTGGTGATTAATAAAAAACCGGCAGTAGTCCCTGATGTTACAAAAGACAGCCGGTGGTATCATGTGGATGAGATAGATCGTGGTGTGCATGCAGTCATTTCTGTACCTCTTTCCCTTGAGAAAAAGGTGATTGGAGTTATAACTGTATTACATCCCGATGTTGGTTACTTTGATAACCCTGAATACCTGCATCTACTGACTGCTGTCAGCAATCAGGTTGCGGTAATAATGGAAAAAGCACTTTTATACAAGAAGTTAAAAGATTCAGAGGAACGCTTTCGTCATGTTACTGCCAACACAGGCGACTGGGTTTGGGAAGTTGATGCTCAGGGGAAAATTACATATTCCAGTCCTGTAATAACTCAAATTCTTGGGTATAAATATCAGGAAGTATTGGGTAAGTATGCCCGTGATCTTTCCCCGCCGGAGGAACGTGATAAGATCAAATTAGATTTTCACAAAATGGTTCAAACAAAAAAACCGTATACTGCTTTTATGAACTGTGCTCTGCATAAAGACGGACATAAAGTAATGCTTGAGTCAAGCGGAACCCCGATAATAGACCGGAATGGTAAGGTTGTAGGTTATAGGGGAGCTGATCATGATATTACAGCACGTTTTCAAGCTGAGCAGGCGCTTGCTGCTTCGGAACTTAAATACCGCGTTCTTGTGGAGAACGCAAATAACTGGATATGGACTCTTGATCTTGAGGGGCACCTTACATTTTTTAACCGGGCGGCAGAAAAGGCAAGCGGTTATATAAGCGCAGAATGGGTGGGGCATAATTTTGCTTCGATAATTCTGCCTGAAGAATTATCTGCAGTTCAACAAATTTATTCCGAAGTATTAAGGGGAAAATCAAAAAGTTATGAAACTTGTGTCTACAGTAAAGATAGAAAAGTGATTACACTGGCAGTAAACACAGCCCCTCTCTACAAGGATGGTGTGATAACCGGAACAGTAAGTATGGGCCAGGATATAACAAAGCAGAAGCAGCTGGAAATCCAGCTTCATCAGGCACAGAAAATGGAGGCAATCGGAACTCTTGCCGGTGGTATTGCTCATGATTTTAATAACATTTTAAGTGGGATACTTGGTTATGTATCTTTAATGAAACTTGATATTACTTCTGATAATCCTCATTTTATGGAACTGGATGCAGTTATCTCTCTTGTAAAACGTGCTTCAGATCTGACCCGGCAGCTTCTTGGCTTTGCCAGAGGTGGGAGGTATCAGGTACAAGCTATTAATATTAATTATGTTATTAACGAGGTTATAAATCTGCTCTCACGGACTCTGAATAAATCTATTCGGATTAAGTCTGTTTTAGATCCGAACCTGTCAGCTATTGAAGCTGATGCAGGTCAGATACAGCAGATGATTCTGAATCTATGTCTTAATGCCGGTGATGCAATGCCTGAAGGAGGTGAACTGCTTATTGAAACAGAAAATGTTGTTTTCGGTGAGCATTCTGTAGGAGATATCCCTGATCCTGAAACCGGGAGCTATGTCTTTCTTAGTATAAGTGATACAGGTATGGGTATGGATGCTGAAACAAGGAAGCGTGTTTTTGATCCGTTTTTCACAACGAAAACAGGAATGAATCAGGATAAACACAGCGGCCTTGGGCTCTCTATGGTTTATACCTGTGGACTGGAAGTACGATCCACTAACAGTAGAACGGTTAATAACCAGTTGAAGATGAGTTCGGCGCTAGTTGATC
>JAUVLL010000205.1 GCA_030600745.1 Spirochaetaceae bacterium
ATAATTGATATTCAGGAAAAGCACCCTGGAACAGGATTCGAACAGGATGTGTTTTTTATTACTTCAAAGCTGAACCATAAAACACAAATTCAAATATTTATAGATAATATAGATAATCTGCATGGAATAAAAAAATTACTAAATCATCCTCAAATCCTCCTGTATACAGACAGGGAAAAATTCGATACTATCGCAAAAGGAGAATCATCAGTGGATACAGAAAAACTAGAAGAAAAAATTCAATCTATTATACAGGAAATAAAGACAAATCCTGATAATCTAACCGAATACAGAAAAATTTTAAAAAAGAATGTTCCCATATTCTTAAGATCATACTTTGCAGCTAAACTATTATTGGATTCAGAAGGATCATACACGGGAAAGGCCAGGAAAGCTTCGTCAGGAAACATGAAAACCCTTTTTATCAGTATAGGCAGAAGAAGAAGGGTTCACTCAAGAGACCTTATGAAATTCTTCCAGAAATCACTGGATATTAAATCTACAGAAATAGGATCCATAAAAGTACTCGACAACTATTCTTTTATTGATTTAGATGAGAAATTATGCACTGTAGCTATAGAAAAAATGGATGGCTTGGAATTCAGAGGACGAAAGATTTCGGTCAATTTCGCTAAAAAGAAAGTATAAAGCTATCTTATAAAAAGGGTTATTACAGTAAGAAATATTAATAGATTCATTATAAATCCAAAACCAAAGGAAATTGCTGAGAGAAGCTCATACTGTTGAGCTTTTTTTGTGGATTTTAATAACAAAACATCCGGATTCCCGGGAACTGCAAGCGATTCGGCCATAGGATCAACTTTACCTCCTTGTTCTATATCAAAAACAAAGAACTCATCTCTGTCAGTACCGGTCTTTAAAAGTGAAAACTCCCTTAATGAGACATCAGAATTCATTGTCCGGATCTCTTCCATACTGCTAATTACAGAACACTGATATTTCCCGCCGTTAGAAAGGATTACTGAACTCCCGGGGAATAATCCTCCCTGACTGGAAAAAAAATTAACAGGTAAACGTATAAGATCCCTCTCAGCTCTCAGAATTCTCGCACTTTTCCATAAATGTCTATAAATATAGTAGAATATCAGCCCCGGAGGGAGAAAAGGCATCACAGGTACGAGGCTGAAGGTTATTGCTGTTACTGCAGTAAACTGCATATAGGGCATTTGAATCAGCAGATAAAAATATATAAAAAGTGAGAAAGAACCAATAGTAAGAGATCCGGGGGTTAATGAATTCCAATATTCATTACGCTGTCTTCCTGAAAGAATCGCATGACTGTAGAATTCAGAATCTTCACAATCGTATATTATTACCATAAGAGGATTATTCTTTGTATTTATAAACCGTGATCGGCCATCTTTATAAACAAGATTACCGGAAACAAAAATATGTGTTTTCTCCGGCAGTGAAAAAATTCTGTTCCAGTATGTTCTTTTAGGACTCTCATCGGGATATTCCCCGGTATTAACCATAGATTCGCCCTTGGAAACAGAGGGAAGAATATACACAGGAACTCCTGCAAGATCGATACTGACAGAAACGGTTTCATCCGCCAACCAAATGATGTTTTCATCCTGTACAGCCTGAAGTGAACCAAAAATACGATAAGTTCCGGATACCTGATTGCCATGAACCACTCCATAAGATAAGGAAGGACTTAAGGAAGCTGTCATCAATTGACTTCTAAATCGTCTCCACCTGTTTCGAACAGAGAAAGCGCCAATAAGCGGAATTAATCCGTAAAAAAACAGAGCAATAAGGATAATAATAAACAGATGCAGATAAATTGCGGCTTGTAATGTCATCATAAATACCCTAGACTGTAAGTTAACATGGTAGACAGAATTGTAGTAGGAGTATTTTCCACAAATTCATATCTTTTTTCCCAGTGGAAGAAAGAATGTATAGTTATAGATCCGGGTGGAGATGCAGATAAAATTATTTCTCACATGACCCAAAAGAACCTGACTCCAAGGGGAATAGTGTGTACCCATGGCCATATTGACCATATATCCGCAATTAAGGATATACAGAACTATTACAGTAGAAAAGGTATACAGTTACCACTTGCAGTTCATAAACTTGATCTTTATTTTTTTGGTCCGGATTCATGTGAAGTTCATACTGAAAGTATTGCCGGGATTTCAAATGAGCTGCTCTTAACAATGAATATTGAGATCAACACAATACCTCTGCCGGATATTATTCTCAAGGAAGGTGATATACTCTTTGATTCTGATCTTACCGTAATACACACCCCCGGACACAGCCCCGGCGGAATAAGTTTATACAGCGAATCTCAAAACTTTCTTTTCTCTGGTGATACTCTCTTTTTTGAAGGAGTTGGAAGAACCGATCTCCCGGGTGGGGATTTGAAAACACTTATGACAAGCATCCGGGAGAAAATACTAACTCTGCCGGATAGTACAAGAGTTTTTCCCGGTCATGGCCCCTTCAGCACAATTGAACGGGAGCGGGAACATAATTCTTTCATTACCGGTTGACTTTACTCCGGGAAGTAGAATTTTTGAAGAAAATCAGGGTTATATAAGTATATTGAAAAGTAAACCGGACGATTTTATAGGGAAATTATAAGCAATATCTGTTTGAAGTCTGGTATGTATTTCTTCGGAGAATTCCAATATCATAGAATTTTGATCACCTTTATTTAAATTCTCCAATCCTGCCGCTTCAATTTTATTACTATCTTTCATCCTGTTTAATTGTTCAATTAGATTATCCAGCGCTCTTAGACGTGATACAGAATAAGACCCTGTATCATTAAATGATGGAACAACATTGATGTTTTTAAAATTTGTATAGGCAACAGCGGTCGAACTAACAGGGAAACTTGCCTTTCCAGTACCATTTACGGCTCTTACTACGCTTGCAAGTGAAATTGTGGATGTAGTGATACCTGATTGTATTTCCATAACTGCTTCCTTCCTAAATTTTCGGAAGAAAACAGAATTAGTTTAATATTTAAGTATATAAATTTATCTTAATTTTCGCTCTTCTACACTTCTACAGTCAATACACATCAATGCATAGGGAATCGCTTCCAGCCTTTCTTCAGGGATTCTTGTACCGCAACGCATACAAAGACCATATCTTCCGTTCTTTGCACGGGATAAAGCAGAATCAATTAATCTGAGTTTTCGCAAATCTTTTTGATTTAAAGCTTCGAGAATTTTTTTATCAATATCACCCGCAGCTAAATCAACAAGATCCTTAGGATCCATATCATCAACTATAGCTTCAAATTCCTTACTCTCAGAAACAAGGGAAGACATTATATCTTCCTTGGCCTTTATAAGAAGTTTTACAAATTTCTCTTCAATCAACTTTTCCATCTTGCACCCTCTTAATAAACCAAGTCCTAAAAGCAGATTAATCTGCCTCAAATTCGCAAAAATGTCAACTCCTTGACAAAAATTTTCTATTCCCATAAGATAAGCCCACTAATAAGACTGTGGAGGCAATGTGGCTAAAGAGGAAGCGATAGAAGTTGAAGGTGTAGTAAAGGAATCTCTTCCCAATACTATGTTTAAAGTTGAACTCAAAAATGGTCATGTTATCCTGGCTCACCTTTCTGGGAAAATGCGTAAACATTACATTCGTATTGTTCCTGGTGACAAAGTGCGAGTAGCACTCTCCCCATATGATCTTACCCGCGGTAGAATTATCTACCGGGAACGTTAACTATTTAAAAATAACCCAGGTAGCACCGTTACCACCATCCCGTTTATTAGGATGACCGGTTTCACCACATAAAGAGGAAGATTCAAGATAGTGCTTTACCCAGACACTAAGAACCGGACCGGATTTGGAATGGTTTCCCTTCCCGTGAATAATTAGTATCTTTCTAAGACCATTTTTTTTTGATTGCTTAATAAAATCCTTAAGAAGATGCTCAGCCTCAACAGTGGTTTTACCATGAAGATCAATCTTATCTTCCGGCGAAAGTTTTCTTAAAAATGATCTTAATTCGCCCTTTGATGATTTATCTGATTGCTCATCCTTCTCAAAGTCATTCCAGCCCTCCTCAGAATCGAGCCAGTTATTCATCATTTTACTGAAATCCATTTTTAATTAATCCTTAATCAGTAGTAGCTGTGTTTTTTCCACCCAGCCTTTTATACCTGTTCCGGTAGTAATAAACAGGAAATTATCAGAATTCCCCTTTACAATAACACTCTCTCCGGACTCCATTCGTGTAACTGTATCTGCTTCAGGAAATGGTATTTTCTTTACAGAAATTTGATCTTCTATAGCAACTCCAACCTGAATCTCTTTCTGGATAATCGAGAAAGTGAATCCTCCGACAGTTAAAATAGTTAAGCCCATAAGGAGTATTGATATAATAAAATAGACATTTTTATTCTTTACAAGATAAATTACACCAATAAAAGCTGTGAAATTTACAAGTATCATAAGTAAAAAAAGAAAAGTATCAGGGTAAAGATTATACGAAAGCTCTACAGGATAGGGAATTCCCCTCTTCCCCTCAATATAATTAACCAAACTCCGGTAATCAGAGTTCAGAGGATCGTGATAAAAGGCATTTCGTGCTTCATAGATCGATCTTCCAGTATCACCCAGCTGAAAATATGTAAGAGATAAATTATAACTTATATATGAGTTATCAGGCAATTTCTCTCTTGCCTCAGTAAAAATTTCCAAAGCTTTTTCATATTCTCCAATTTGATATTGCTCTATAGCAATATCAACTAAAGAATCATTACTTATATTCCCGGAAGCTGCAATGAAAATAATTGAAGCACCAATAATTATTTTTTTCCTTCCGGTCAATAAAAAGATTATAAAAACGAGGGGACCCGGTAATAACCAGAGATAGCTTGAAAGATCCTTATATCTGCTGGAAGTCGAAAAACCTTTGGAATCAAGTCTTTTTGGGAAAAATGGAAAAACCTCTGCAGCATCTTCGGTAATTTCAGGACTTCCATCTGTAACTACGTGAAAAGGAACACGCCTTTCACTTCCTCTGATAATATTACCCGAATCCATATTTAAAAAAGGGAATGAAGGGATGATTAACTCTTTATCCCCCGGCGAATCAGAAATGAATGAATATACCGTTTCTCTATACCCGGAATACCCATTAATTGAAGGCTCATAGTCGAAATCCTCAACAGTGTTAATCAATGTTAATTCATTACCCGAGGGTTCCTGCAATTGGAAATAATTAAGATTTCCGTAACCTTCCACTTTTATATGAAGTACTATCTTTTCATTTCTATCTATTTCCCCATTTTCCAGCCAATGAGTAACCTTAAAATTGCCTATCGCTCCTGTAGTTTTTATCTGTTCAGGGATTTCGAGAACCGTTAGATATGATGAATCGGAAACTGATTTTATATCTCTGGCAGTAACAGAGGCTGAGGGAATTTTAATTTTACCTGCTGAGGCAGGTGTAAAAATGTACCCTCTAACCGGTACAGTATACAAAGAAAGATTACCAACACTATGCTCAGACACAACCCCCAAATTTTGCACTAAGTCCATAAATCCTTTATCAGGAAGTAAAACTTTTACATCCTTGAAGAGCATTACCTCCTCAAGGTTCCTTACTTCAAGAATAAGAGGGATAGCCTGTCCTTCATAAAAAGAACCTCCTCTAAAAGACCATTCAATATCATAAGGAATGTATAATTTACGATTTTTATATAAACCTATACGAATAATCTCCGGCTCAGTTACAAAAACGTCAACACCGGCAGTAACACGATAGGAGCCTAATACAAACCTGCCTGTTTTCGTTGTCGAATAGGTGTAGCTTACTATTGTTTTTTTTCTACTGCTCCCATCTGCAAGTTTAATCCAGTAGGGTCTTTTATATGGACCCCTGGAGAGAGTGATTCCAGAGGGAAGTTCAGGGGGATTAATAGATATTCCTGTCATATCCCCATAATCAATAAAAAAATCAACAGTAAATTTATCACCTTTACCTACAGGGTTTGGAGAGATTTCCATTATCAGATCCTGAGGAGACACATCAGAAAATATAAAGGGTGTTACCCCAAATAATAAAATAAACAGTAACATTGCAAAAGAAAGAAACTTCATTCCCCTACCAGTCCTTCAATTTTTCAGGATCTGACTCAGACTGTACTGCTGCTTTCCAGATATTTGTTTCTCTTCGCCTTACAAAATCAAGAACTCTGCTTACATCATCACTCG
>JAUVLL010000363.1 GCA_030600745.1 Spirochaetaceae bacterium
GAATGGAACCAGGATTTATGTTTGTTCGTTTCTCGAGACTTCTGGCAGAAAATGGTATTGCCAGCATACGTTTTGATTTCCTGGGTAGTGGTGAGAGTGATGGCAGTTTTACGGATATGACTTTTTCAGGTGAAGCTGAGCAGGCGTCTGCAATTCTGGATTATTTTAGATCTATAGATGAAATTGATGAAAACAATATAATTATTCTTGGGTTAAGTATGGGTGGAGCTATAGCCGGATACACAGCAGGCAGCAGGCCTGCTGATATTAAAGGCCTTGTCCTATGGGCTCCTGCAGGGGAGATGCGTCTTTTTATTGAAAAACGTGAAAAACAGATTGAAAGTGGTGAAATAACTGGAAACCTTATGGATATTGGAGGCCTTCTTCTTGGTGAAGGATTTGTTGAAGATATACGTTCTATAAATATCTTTGAAAAAACAGCGGGATATAGAGGTGAAGTACTTATAGTTCATGGTACTGGTGACCAGGTAGTTTCTCCTTTAGTATCTGAAGGTTATTTGAAACTATTTGGCAAACGGGCGGAATTAATTTTAATTGATGGTGCAGATCATACATTCCAGGGAATCCTCTGGATAGAACAGCTTTTTGATGTATCTCTAAAATTTATCAAAGGAAAAATTAAATAATGGATTATAAAATTGATGAACTTATATCAGAAAAAAAGATAGAGGACCGGGTTAAAGAGCTTGGAGCAGAAATTGAAAAGGACTATCAGGGGAAGGGGGATATTATCCTTGTTGGACTCCTGCGTGGCTCTGTTGTATTTCTTGCTGATCTTGCAAGAGAGATAAATTTAGAGGCAAAAATAGACTTTATGGTTGTTTCCAGCTACGGTAATTCTATGGAGTCTTCCCGGGAAGTAAGGATAAATAAGGACCTTGAGGAAGATATAAAAGATAAGAATGTAATTATTATCGAAGATATAATTGATACGGGTTACACACTGGAAAAGGTAGAAGAATACCTAAGGTTAAAATCTCCTGCATCCCTGGAAATCTGTACACTTCTTGATAAACCCGAGCGTAGAGAGGTTTCAGTTTCTGTCAAATATGTGGGATTTGAAATACCGGATGTATTTGTAATAGGGTATGGTATAGATTATGCACAGAAACACCGAAATCTTCCCTACATAGGGAAAGTGGTGATGAATGAAAAATAAATGAATAATGAAAAACTAAAAATGAAGATCTAAAGGGTGGAGCCGAATCAAAGATTCAATTCTTCCAGTTCTTTCCTGATTGATTCCATTTTTCCTGCATTCAGGGTGTTCATTTTCCAGAATATTACTACTCCGATTAAAATCAGGATTGAGGGCAGGAGTCCCATGTGAATGTGTATTCCTAATATTGCAGCCGGGCTGTGAGGATTGTCGGCAAATCCCGTAATGTTGTGAATGAGCCAGAATGAGGAGGCCTGAACTGTCCAGGAGAGACGGCCGAAAAAGGCCCTGAAACCGAGGAGTACACCATCGTCCCTTCTTTTTTTACTAAGTACAACTTCATCGATAACATCCGCCATAGCAGGTGTCATCATTAGCCAGAAACCTCCAAAACCTGCTCCCCACAATGCCATCATTATTGTAAATCCGGTATAAGTACTGATAAAAGTCATTGGAAATGAAAAAGCTGCCATAAGCAGGGCTGTTATAATTAAAACATTTTGATGTCCCTTTACTCTTTTTGCAATAAAAAGCCAAAAAGGGATTGAAATCAGGGCACCAATCAGCATCCCTGCAAATATAACTGTTACATCAGTGCTGTCTCCCGGAAGAATATAATCTCCAACATAATGAACCGAACCGGTCATTAACATTGCTCCGGATTGATAAAAAAAGTAGAGTATAATAAATGCAACAAAATTTCTGAATTTAAAGGCATCTTTCATCTGGACGATAAAAGAATCCTGCTTTATATCTGCTATTTGCATATACCGGGCTATCATCTGTTTGTTCTCTTTTACACCAGGAATTAAAAGAAAAACAGCGATTAAACCCAAACCCAGGAAAATCCATCCATTTGTAAGATAAGTAGACGGCTCCCCATAGCTTATAATAAGTCCGGGAAGAACTGTTCCCATTGCAATTCCGAAAACCCCGATAAATGTTGCAATACCCGCAGCTTTTGATCTTTCATCTTTTCCCCGGAATCTATCAGGGAAAATGGACTGGTAATTAACTTCCCAGAGAGAAAAGAAGGTATCAAACAGACAGATACTGCCAAGCATCCATAGAAAGATAAGTATACTGTTGTTTTCGGGATTCAGCGATTTAGGAACTGCGAATATTAGTACAAACGAAAAGCCCCAAAGAACTGAACCTATAAAAATCCAGGGGAATCTTCTTCCCAGTTTACTGGAAAATGGAGTGGGTTTTGATGTTAGATACCCTATTAGGGGATCATTAATTGCATTCCAGATGGAATAAAGAATTATTGCTATAGCGCTAAGCCCTGCAGAAAGGCCAATTTCTGTTTCATAGAATTTAAATACCAGAGCGCCAAAAGCTCCGATGAAGAATTCAGCAAGAAATTTACCACTTCCGTAGGAAGCCATTATACCAGTAGATACTGTTGTTTTGTCTTTAATCATCATTATTTATACAATAAGAAGTATTGTAAAGCAAGAATAAAAAAGGCTGCCCCAAAAGGACAGCCTATGTATAAAACATAAAAATGTTGATTGTTTTTTAACCCATATCACCCATGGGGTTGTTGCCTTTAGATTGCTGCCGAAGTGACTGAGGAAGAACAATATTAAGGAAATTTGCTGTAAGTCCGCCAGTTGTAATTGCAGAAC
>JAUVLL010000201.1 GCA_030600745.1 Spirochaetaceae bacterium
ACTACTCAATCGTAACCGCTGTAGGAGTCTGTCTTTTCTATAAGCAACAGTGCTTTTTTCTCGTCTTTTTCTGATAATGCAGCAAGCAGCTGGTTGTGGTATAGGGTAACTTTTTCTCTGACGCCTTTCCCCTGGTAGAACTGTGTTAACAGATCCATGTGGGCTGGTTTTAATGTGTTGGTCAGCAGAGCGTATATGGCATTCCCACTGACTAATGCAAGTTGAAGGTGAAAGCAGAAATCCTGCTCCGCCAGTTCTTCCGCCTGATCATTTTTGCTCATTTGCCGGTTTATTTCTTTTAGTGTGTGCAGCCCTTCCGAATCATCAGATTCCCGATTGCAGATTAGACTGACCATATCCCTCTCCATAAGAATACGAAAATATTCAAGGTCTCCAGTCAGACCGGGACCAAGTTTATGATCTGTTCCCTTAATCAGAGAAAGGAGAAGATCCAGAGTTCCCTGCTTGCGGTAATCGTTGACAACGACTCCATGACGTGGCCTCAGGGTCACCAGTCCTCTGGTTTCCAGAGTAAGAATTCCTTCATGCACAATCGGACGTGATACACCGAATTTTTTTGCCAATTCCCGTTCAGGTGGAAGCCGTTCTCCTGGTTTCAGGCTGCCTCTAAGGATCAGTTCTTCCATATAGAGAACAAATTCTTCTTTCAGGCTGGCAGGTTTTAGTGTTTTAAACAGGGTATCATCCATAAAGCGATTGTACGGACTGTTTGGTATTATGTCAAATCTATCTTTTTGGTTACTGTAATTCTGATAATTTTGCAGACAGGGGCGTTACCCTACATATGGGCGAACACAAGGTTCGCCCATACGTACGGTCATGCTTTTCGGGGGTTCCGTCGTTTAAACCGACCGCCTCCGGCACCCCTACAATCATTAACGCGTCGGCTAAGGAGGGAATTAATATTGTGATTTCAAATCTCTAATATCTCTATAGTACTGAGTTCTAAATATATAGCTGGAACTGACCAGGCAGTTGGAAACAATTCCTGATTTGAAGCTACTATCGATTGCAGTGTCAGGAACCTGTAATGGAGTGTTAAATACAGAGGATTTGATGTTCCTCCAAAAAATGATTATCCTGCTCAAGCAGTTGAATGAATCGGGATGCGGGCCCTTGAGGCTTATTACGTCCTGATTCCCAGGCTTCAACGGTCTTTACAGACACGCCTATGGCCTCAGCAAAAATCATCTGAGAGAGGTTTAAAGATTCCCTGATCTTCTTTATTTTGTTTGCATCATATACAGGTACAGGGGATATTGTGACTTTCCGTCTTTTTACTGCTTTAATATGACCTTTGCTAACCTCTAAAGCTTCATTTAATCCTGTCATAATTGAATTGAAATATGTATTTCCTTTATTTTTCATTCTTGCCTCCCCGCTTTCTTAAGTTTGCCTTTATTTGTTCAATAACAGATTTTATCTGTGTTTTTTCCGGGCGTGATAAGTTCTTTTTCTCACTTTTTTTAAAACATGAAATCATGTAGATCTGTTCAAAGTAGGCAAAATCAACATAAAGAGTTCTTATATTTCCGCTTTTTCCTTTACCTGGCAAGGCCCACCGTAGTTTTCGTAGTCCTCCTGTTCCTTGAATCATGTCTCCTGCTTCCGGATTTTCACAAAGATAAACTTCTAATTCTCTCAACTGTTCATCGGTAAGTTTAGCACCTGTCCATTGTTTTTCAAAAGTTTGCATGTAGACGAATTCCCGGGTCATTATCAAACAATACAACCCGATTCAGTAGGGTGTCAATAGATAATATTAAAAGAATGTGATAGAAGGCCCAGTCCCAGAGACGAGTTAGCCAATGATAACGATGTCCAGTGGGTGAGGGATAGGGTAAATCACAGGGTTGTCCGAAGACAGTGTATAACCTTATTCGGGGAGATCTGTCTGTATGGCAGTTAACTACACATTGATACTGAGAATCCGGAATAGGAAACCGGATAAATAAATCCTCATCAGGTTAGAGGGTGACACTCTGACTCTGAGCCAGTTAAATGGAACACAAAGAAGTCGTCACAGGTATTGATTGTAGTTTAGCAGCGTCAACAGGAGTAATTCTGTTGATAAACAGGCAGAAGTCAGCAGAAGGCTGGTCGCAAACAAGTTTGCTGCTCGCCCATGCAACCTGGGGCATAGTAGTCAACGCCCGGAGTAATGTCCGGTTCATGGCGAAGGCCTGAACATTTCACAAGGAGGAGCCTTATGGTTCTCAGGGAACAAATTTTAGCATTTGCCGAAAACTTTTCTCATCGGATCATGAAGAAACCAGCCTTGAACAATTCTATGATGGATCTGATTTTGTCATCAGAAAATATGCATAAAGCCTGGAAACAGGTTAAACGCAATGGAGGAAGCCCCGGAATCGACGGTATGACTATCGAGAAGTTTCCGGGATACTTGCAGAAAAGATGGCATAAAATCAGGCAAGCTTTGCTTTTAGGGTACTATGTACCTTCGCCGGTGCTCAGGGTAGAAATACCGAAGAAAACCGGAGGAAAACGTATGCTGGGTATACCTACCATTTTGGATAGGGTAATTCAGCAGGCCATATCACAAGTCTTGAATCCCATATTTGATCCCGATTTTTCAGACAGTAGTTTTGGGTTCAGACCGGGGAGATCGGCTCATGGAGCAGTTAAGCAGGTAAATGGATACGTAAAATTAGGATATAGGTATGCAGTAGATCTGGATCTTGAAAAGTTCTTTGATACTGTAAATCATGATATTCTGATGTATCTGGTAGCAAGGAAAGTTCAGGACAAATCTGTCTTGAAACTAATTGGTCGTTACCTGAGAGCCGGTATCCGGGACAAGGAAGGTAAAACAATGCCAACCTCAATAGGAACCCCACAAGGGGGACCGCTTTCACCGCTTCTTTCCAATATTTTACTTGATCAGTTTGACAGAGAATTGGAAAGAAGAAACCTGCGGTTTGCCCGTTACGCAGATGATGCAATCATATTAACTAAAAGATTGTGTGATGGGAAAACCATTCTGTCAGAAATAACGATGTTTCTTGGCAGGAAGTTAAAACTGGTGGTAAACCAGAAGAAAAGTAAGGTAGCAAAGATCACTGAATGTAGTTTTTTAGGATTTACTTTCAAAGGGAAGAAGATTCGGTGGACTGAACAGTCTTTTCAGGATTTTCATTATCAGTTAAAGTATCTGACCAGACGGTCTTGGGGAGTATCTGTGGAGTACCGGATATATAAGTTAAATCAGTATGTCCGGGGCCTGGTCAGAAACTTCGTTTCTTGCTCGGCTATGCATCCCTGTTGGATGAATTATTATGGTATCTCTCAGTATTACAGACCGTTACAGGATATCGATAACTGGCTCCGGCGAAGAATCAGAATGTGTTACTGGAAACAGTGGCGGTATCCCAGAACAAAAGTAAGAAAATTGATGGAGTTGGGAGTACCAAAAGATTTTGCAATCATGGCGGGAGCCAGCAGTAAATCGTACTGGCACCTGTCTAAGACCTTTTCGACTAACGCAGGCATGTCCAATGAATGGCTGAAAAAGCAGGGATTGGTTAACATTAAAAGTTTGTGGTGTAAAGCCCAGGGATATTGTTAACCTAATCTTAGTTCCGTTTGCTTTATGGAATGAACCGCCCTGTGCGAACCCGCATGCAGGGTGGTGTGGGGGCTGGAGGCTAAAAGCCTCCGGCTACCCGATTTATATTCTTTTAAATACTTTTTCCAACTTCTGTTTTAATTTGATCATATATTGCTTTTGCGGTTTCATAAAATTTCTTTACCATTTTTAACGAAGGCATTCCCTCAGGAAGCAATCCTAATTCTGAAGGATACCGAGTATCTGTATAAGTTTCATTGATTAGCTCAAGTGTTTTCATATCAAAGGTTAATTTTGTATGGTTTCTTACAGTTCCATATAGTTTTAATAAATTATGTATTTTCGGGATCTCAGTTGTTTTTAATAAGATCAAAGCTTTGAATGATTTTTCAATACACTGCTGTGCATGAAAAGCAGTGATGTTAGTCAGATTTTCATCTTCTAATATTTTCTCAATAGTTGACAAATCTTTATAAGCATATTTTGACCATTCTTCAGCTAGCTTTTTCATATATTAATGAGCCTTTATCTAATATTTCTGATGCAAACGGTTTATTTATTTCTTTGAGCTTATTAAATTCTGTTCGTGAATACACAAGTAGATCTATTGGTATTTCCATACTTATATCAATAATTGCATCTCGTACTAATATTTTATTTTCCAGTTTCTCATCATAAGATTTTGGAACAGTATTGCTATTCAGGATGACAACAAGGTCTATATCACTATCAGGATTCTCTTGTCCTACTGAAAGAGAACCAAACAAATAGACCTGATAGGGATCAATACTTTTAAGAGATTCTATTATTCCTGGAATATACTCTTTCAAGTTGTTCATTTTATAATTATACAGGGATCTTTCTGTTTTTCATATACAATTATTTGATATTTTATATTCATTTTTTCTAATTTGTCTTTATACTTCCAAAGATTTACTGTTACCAGAGGATATTATTACTTTTATATCAACTACTTATGCGCATATTTTCTTTTTCTTACATTTTTAATTGCTTGATCAACATCACTTTCTTTTAAATTCAGTTCTTTCCTGACTTTATCATCAATCGCTATAATTTTATCAAATTGGCTCATTCTTGGGGTTTTAATTGGTCTTAGGAGAATATTCTCGCCTTCCTGTATAATTATCATTTTTGTTCCGGGCTCCAGTTTCATTTTTTCCCTGATATCATTTGGAATTACAACCTGGCCTCTTGTAGATAAACTTGTAACTTCTAAAATTAACAGGATCTCCTCCAATAAGAGTTTCTTACCCACATTTCAACAAATTCTATACAAAATTTCCCAATATTCTTCTACCATTGGGATTAATTCCTAATAATCGTGCTTCCACCGGAGGTTTAAAACAGTTGTAAGAATAGTTTTTTTCATAATTTTATAGCCTGTTACCGAACCCGAGCTCCAGAGTCAAATTCCCCAGTGTAAATTTCCTATGTATACACATTTTGCTAAATTACTGGTTTCTGAAGACGCTATTTCACTATTCTCAACTTTGGGAAGATAACGCCGCTTTAACCTGTGAGCCAAAGACGAATCTGGTTCAAAGCTTTGTTCTGTTGCCCATTTATAATTATGTATCAATGATAAACCCGTTTTTAATAGAATTATTGATCAGCGACAATTAAAAACATGGCCGGGAAAAGTAATTGTCGCTGATCAAATATCATGAATTTACAGTATAGATGTTCTGAAAGAATCTTTTGCTTTTTATTTCTGATCCCATTGGGATTATTATACCACAATATTAATCTACATTGGGGATTTTGCAGCATTTGTTAGATTAGTAATATTCATATTTCATACTCGTTAACCGAAATAAACCTCCAAAGTCAAATTCCTCCATTAGGATTTCTTAAGTAAAAACATTTTCTCCTAAAAAGCCTGCTCCTGTTGGCATTTTATGCGAATCTAATCCAATTGATGTATAACGCCCCAAATGACCAGCGCCCTCGCAGGAGCTTGCGACGAGAAGGCGTCTGCGTCCATTTGTTTGTTATCAATTCCTCAATTTATTTCTCTTTGAATATCATCAGTGTAATAATTGATTATAATCAGAATGTGTTCCAATCCAAAACCACTGGACATCATCAGATACAGGAACACCGATAGCCCGATAATGTAAACCAATACGAACACTTCGATGCCTTCCATGACAAACTTTTTTAAAATGCAGTGAAGGATGCTTAGGATTTTTCTTTAATAATGAATAATTAGATTTTGCATGTTTTTGTATTTTGGATGGGAGTGCATCAAAACACTGCCAAAACCTGGTTGATGCATAATGTTTCAAATTTCTCGTACTTTCCCTGATTTATATTCAGCAATTGCCTCTTCTGCAAATACATCCAGTTTCCCACTTGCTGCATCAGATTCTATTTGTAAGTCCCAGGCGTCTGAATCATAATCAGCAAACCAAAGCCGAAATTCTGATAATTCTGCCGATGAAAGCTTCTCTATCTCATTTTCTACAATTTGTACTGTTGTCATCTGTTTTTCCTCGTCAACATCTCCAAAAGAAAAATAATCTGAATTCATTACAAAAACAAGTAGGATTTTATAATTATTCCTCCCTATTCCGTATCTTCTCCCAGAGATTTTCTATATTCTATCAAGATTATACACTTTTTTGCCAGTAAAAGCTAAAAAAAATCTTAAATTCTTAATAAACTCAATCTTAATTCTTTTCACTCTCCGAAGATCCAAAGAAACTAAAATC
>JAUVLL010000041.1 GCA_030600745.1 Spirochaetaceae bacterium
AAACCCCTGTTTTAACTTCATGGCAGCCTCCGGTAAAGACAAATCCATAAAAGCATTACCACCTTTTTTTTCTATTGCTTCAATTCTTGCTTTAATAACAGGATCTGTAGGAACACGGAAAGGAAGCCTGCAGATTATAACAAGTTTAAGTGAATTCCCCGGTACATCCACTCCCTCCCAAAAACTGTCTGTAGCAAAAAGTACACTGGAAATATCTGTATTAAAATTTGAAAGAAGCCTTGAGCGGTCTAAACTGCCCTGCTTCATGACAGTTAACCCCTGAGTGGTAAGTAAAGGTTCAAGTTCATTATAAATTGCATTAAGCATACCATAGGAAGTAAACAGAACTAAAGCACTCCCTTCAGATATACCTACAGCATCTAAAATAAAACTTGAAATAAAAGACTGATAATCCGGGCTGCCGGGATCAGGCCCATCATCAGGTATACCCAGCATAACCTGTTTTCTGTAGTTAAAGGGAGAATCAAGAAGGAATTCCTGCACTCCGTCTTCCTGAATTCTATCCAGGCCAATACGCCCCTTCCAGAAATTAAACTTCTTCTGAACTGCTAAAGTCGCAGAAGTAAATACTGTAGTATGCAGAGGTTCATAGACTGATCTTTTCATCATGTCCGAAATATCAAGAGGAGTATTTGTAAATGAATAAAATACGTCCCCTTTTGCTGTCTTTTTCTGTTCAATCCAAAAAATATTTTCTTCATTGGAACCATAGTCAGGAAAACTATTCAGTATCGATGCAACATTTTTTAATCTCTGCATTGCAACCTTCATCTCAAAAATATCAGAGTTATCTTCCTCTTCAGAAAATAAAATTTCTCCGCCGTCATTGATATAAGTTATAAGTTTTACAATTTTTTTATGCAATTCCCGTATACTGTCAAGAACGGGGTCAATTAAATCTGAATCTAACTGAACTGTCAGCCTTATGGTATAAGCACCGTCCATAAGAAAAGCCGTATTTGTATCCAGGGTTTCAGCGGCAATCCTGACTGCAGAAATAAGAACAGGAATGTCTTTATAATCTTCAGGATTGGGCATCATTCTCTGCATAATTACCGATAGTCCCATATTTCCTGACTTTCGCCGAAAAAATATTTTCCCTGTAATTTTATAAAGAACAAATTTGTTATAGATTTGGGAAAAGAAACTGGTAGCACTGTTTTCTATTCTGTGGGCCTCATCAAATACGACCCTGCTAAAAGGGGGAAGAACCGCCGTCCCCTCATACCCTGCTCCATTCATTCTCATTGCCAAATCGGAAAAAAGCAGATGATGATTAACTACAAGTAAATTTGCAGAAGCAGCTTCTTTTTTCATCTTCATTACAAAACATTTTTCTTTATAAAGACATCTAAAGCCCATGCATGAATCAGATTCAGAACAAACAGCTCCCCAAACTGCGTGATCGGGAACAAAAGAGAGATCAGACTTACTTCCTGTTGCACTTGTCAATGACCAGTCGTAAATAGCCTTTAAACTACCATCCTTCTCCTGAAACAGTGAGTTCTCTTCCATTGCATCATGAAGCCTTCTAAGACAGACATAGTTACCTCTGCCTTTAACCAAAACACTTTTTACTTTACTTTTTCCATTTTTTTCTATCAGATCGGTAACAAGAGGAATATCTTTTTCAATTAACTGCTGCTGCAGATTAATTGTAGCAGTAGAAATTACTACCCTCTCGTTATTTACCCCGCACCACTTAACAGCCGGCACAAGATAAGCAAATGATTTTCCGACACCAGTACCTGCTTCTGTTATATTTATAAGATTATTATTAAAGGCATCTACAACACCCTCTGTCATTTGAACCTGGACATCTCTTGTTTCATAATTCTCAATAGCCCGGCTCAGCATCCCTCCCGGCATCAAAAAACTGCACACATCTTCTGAATCAAGTTTTTCTTTCTTACGGGATACAACTGCTTCACTGACACAGTAAATTTTTGTAACAGAATTATTTACAATATAAAACCCTATGCCCTGATTACCAAGATCGGATGCAATCTTCAGATCCTGAATACTGGGTTTTAACACACCGGATGGATGATTATGGATTACAACATCACTCTCCACCATAAACGGATACAAAGCAGGAGCTGCAGTATCATTACCTCTTGCAGCTACCTCCACAGCATCTACAAGGCTATTATCCGTAATCTGCCCGGTAAACAAAACCTCCTGTCCCTCTGCATCCTTTATTGCACCCTTCATTTTAATAATGACTTCAAGGGTTAATTTCTCACCGCTTTTCATAATGGTATTATGCCCTTTATACAATTATTTGCAACAGTGGTTTTTCAATTCTGGATATCTCTCCCAAATATCTTAATAATACATTTTTATTTGACAATTCAAATTTATGGGTTTAGTATTTGAAGTAACAACAATATTTATTTATTGCTGTTTTTTGCAACTGGAATATGTTTATTGTATAATTTATTTCATACACATTAAGCATATATGGTTCTGTTGTACAAAGAAGGAAAAAATGAATAAAACTTACAATGCTTTTGATACTGCCAGAGAACAATTTGATAAAATTGCCGAACTCCTGGATTTGGAACAGGCAAGTAAAGATCTTCTCAGAGAACCTCTAAGAGAGTTTCATTTCAGTATTCCCGTACGAATGGATGATAATAAAGTAAAAATATTCAAAGGATTCAGGGTTCAGCATAACGATGCTCTGGGTCCTGCCAAAGGGGGTATTCGCTTCCATCCTCAGGAAACAATAGACACTGTCAGGGCTTTAGCGATGTGGATGACCTGGAAATGTTCCGTAGTTGATATTCCCCTGGGCGGAGCAAAAGGGGGCATTATCTGCGATCCTCACAACCTCAGTCAACGAGAGCAGGAACAATTGTGCCGCGGCTGGGTAAGACAGATGGCCAGAAATGTCGGACCTCTTATTGATATTCCAGCTCCGGATGTTATGACAACCGGTCAGCATATGCTATGGATGCTTGATGAATATGAAGTTATTTATGGAGGGAAATATCCCGGAGCCATAACGGGAAAACCTGTTGGAATAGGCGGATCTCTGGGAAGAATTGAAGCCACTGGATATGGCCTTATTTTTACAGTAAGAGAAGCCTTAAGAGAGATGGAAATACGTGTAGAAGATACTAAAGCGAGTGTACAGGGCTTCGGTAATGTAGCTCAACATGCAATTGAACTATACAACAAATTGGGTGGAAAAGTAATTTTAGTTTCCTGCTGGGATCAGGATAGTGGAAAATCAAGAGCCTACCGAAAAACTGATGGTATAATTTTAAAGGAATTGCAGAAAATAACAGATAATTTTGGGGGTATAAACAAGGAAAAAGCCATTGAACTTGGATATGAGGTTTTACCGGGAGAAGCATGGATAGAGCAGGATGTTGAAATACTTATACCAGCTGCTCTGGAAAATTCTATTACTGCAGAGAATGCTTCCTCCATAAGTGATAATGTCAAACTAATTGCAGAGGGAGCCAACGGTCCGACAACAATTGAAGCAGATAGAATTATTAAGGAAAAAGGCATTTTTTTAATTCCCGATTTTCTGGCAAATGCCGGTGGTGTAACATGCAGCTATTTTGAACAGGTTCAAAGTAACACAAATTATTTCTGGAGCAAGGAAGAAGTACTTAGTAAGCTTGATGCAAAAATGACTGATGCTTTTATCAGTGTAAGTGATCTTGCAAAAAAGCAGAAAATCTATACCAGAGACGCAGCATATATTTTGGCAGTCGATCGTGTTGCGAGAGCCTGCAGCAGTAGAGGCTGGACATAGTAATCGATGAAAAATATAAAAGAGTTTTCCCGTAAAACTTTTCTGCAGGATTCCTTTACCTACCTTGGTAGTGGTAGTTTTGGAGGAAAAGCAGAAGGTTTGAAATTACTGCATGAAATATCTGAAAATCCGATATTTGATAAATATCCTGATTTCGAAGTCTCAATACCAAAAACTATAGTAATAACAACCAGTTATTTTGATGAGTTTATGGAACAAAATAATCTTTATCCGGTAGCTTTATCAGAAAAAGATGACAAACTTATCAGTTATCAGTTCCAAAAAGCTTCTCTCCCCCCCGGTATTTTAGGTGATCTTCGAATAATTGCCTCAAAGACAACCCCATTGGCAATTCGCTCATCAAGTCTTCTCGAAGATTCTGCTGAAACTCCTATGGCTGGAATCTATGCAACCAAGATGATACCGGGGAATCAACCGGATCCTGGCACAAGATTCCTTAAACTTACAGAAGCAATAAAGCTGATATATGCCTCAACTTTCTTTTCTGCACCTAAAATATCTATGACTGCAACCGGTAATGATATTTATTCTGAAAAGATGGCTGTTATTATACAGGATGTCGCGGGATTGCAGCATAACAGGCGGTTTTACCCGGATATTTCCGGTGTGGCAAGATCCTTTAATTATTATCCAACAGGACATTCAGCATCTGAAGATGGAGTAATCAGTCTGGCTCTGGGTCTTGGAAAATTTATTGTCGACGGAGGCAATCCCTGGCCCGACTCTCCTGCAGCTCCCTCAGCCCCCCCGCCATATAATTCTATAAATGATATGATTAAAAATACGCAAGTCTTCTGCTGGGCAGTCAATATGAATATATTAAGGGAGTATAATCCCATTTCAGAAAATGAGTATCTTATCAAAGTATCATTAAAAGAAGCAGAATATGATAATTCACTCAAGTATTCTGTATCAACATATGATCCATATTCCGATAGACTGGAACCTGGTATTTCTATCTCCGGCAAAGGTCCCAGAGTTATAACATTTGCACCGATACTGCAAAACGGTGAACTTCCACTAAATAATATTCTAATTGATTTAATGACCGTAAGTAAAGAAAAAATAAAATCACAATTGGAAATAGAGTTCGCTGTAACTATTTCAAAAGATCCAGCAATAAAAAACAAATTATCAATGTTACAACTGAGACCGTTGAATATTTCTGAGGAAAAAGTGACTATTAATTTTAGTATGATAAAAAAGGAAAATATTATCCTGAAATCAGTCAATTCAATGGGGAACGGTACTAATAATAATATTAAAGATATTGTATTTATAAATCCTGATGATTTCAATTTTAAAGACAGCGGCAAGATAGCAAGAGAAATTGAAACTATTAATAAACAAATGATCCATGAGAATAAAAAATATATTCTTATTGGTTTTGGACGTTGGGGGAGCTCCGATCCGTGGCTCGGAATACCTGTAAACTGGTCAATGATTTCAGCATCAGGAGTCATAGTTGAAGCCTCCCTCCATGGGAGACCGGTAGATATGAGTCAGGGTTCTCATTTTTTTCATAATATTACAAACCTCAAAATTCCATACATCTGTATAGATGATTTTTCTGAAGATTTTCTTAATTGGAATTGGATTAATTCTCATTGCAGCAATACAAATTCACTGGTAAAACGAATAACACTGGATAATCATCTAAAAATAATGATAGATGGGAAAATACATACCGGGGTAATTTATAGATGAAGAAGCTGGAGCCAATGGAGATCCTGCTGAGAGATTTAAAAGAAAGGAGTAAAGAACTTAACTGTCTTTATCAGGTGGAAGAAATTCTTCATAAAGAGGGCATGCCCCTTGGGAAAATGTTTAACGATATTGCAGATACCCTACCGTCAGGATTTCAATTCCCGAAAATCGCACAATCCAGGATTAAATACAGAAATATTGAATATAAATCAGCGGACTATACAGAAACAACCTGTGAACTGAAATCAAATATCTTGTATCAGGATAAAATAACAGGTGAAATAGTTGTCTCCTATAAGCAGGAATCACCTCAAACGGCATGCGTTCCATTTCTTAAAGAAGAAGTAAAGCTTATTACTACAATAGCTGATCGTATAAGCTATGTCATTCAATACAGAAATCTTAAAGATGTTTTTTCTGAATGGCAAACAATGAAAAAGGACTTAAAAAAAGAAGTTATAAGTGAATGGCACATCATACTTAATATGCTGAACAGGACCGACAGAAATTTATATGTTTATATATCTCAAAAAATGCTGCACTATCTTTGCTGGAATGGGATAGAAGATGCAAAAAATCTGTTGGAAAAATATAATACTCAGAACAAATTATATAAATCTGCTCAGACCACCTATACAAACAGCCCTACGGACAAATCAAACACAGATACTATAGTTCAAATAAGTAATGATATTTTTAGAATTGCTGCAAGACATCTGACAGATCATCATATTCTTACTAATATTCAAAACTGGATCGAAGAAGATAAATCAAGATTTCTGGTTAGAGCCCTGGACAATCAAAATTCATCTTTGGACGATATAATAAATGCAATAACCAGATACAAACACATAACTTCTGATGGAACAATTCTTTCAGCAAGTGCCGAAAAAGGGTTAAGAGTATCTTTAATCCGATATTTTTTTTCTGATCAACTGGACTTCATAAAAATTGCAAAAAATCATATTACAGTAAAACACTACTATGATCTGATAGAAAAAATAATCTATCCCTCAGGTAGTCATGGAAGGCTTGGTGGTAAAAGTTCAGGCTTATTTCTGGCCATGCAAATTATTAAAGAAGTAAAAGATAACCCTCTTCTAAAACAGATACAAACTCCCAACACATGGTATATTTCTTCTGATGGTATGGTTAGTTTTGTTCATTACAACAATCTTGAAGGTGTTATGGAACAAAAATACAAGGAACTGGATGAAATAAATATTGAATATCCCAATATTGTTCAGATTTTCAAGAATTCTTTTTTCCCTCCGGAAATTGAAAGAGGCCTTGCAATGGTAATAGACAATTTTGGTGAAAATCCAATAATTGTACGAAGTTCCAGTTTATTGGAAGACAGTCATAGAGCAGCTTTTTCAGGAAAGTACAAAAGTCTCTTTCTTGCAAATACAGGGGATAAGGAAGAGAGACTTGATTCTTTGAAAGATGCAATCTCGGAAGTATATGCTTCTCTTTTCAGTCAGGATCCAATTGAATACAGAAGGGAAAAGGGATTGTTGGATTTTAATGAAGAAATGGGTATTATGATTCAGGAAGTTGTCGGCAGGAAGGTGGGGAAATACTTCTTTCCAAGTTTTGCTGGAGTAGCTTTCAGTAAGAATGACTTCCGTTGGTCTTCAAGGATCACAAGGGAGGATGGATTAATTAGAATTGTTCCGGGTTTGGGAACCAGGGCGGTTGACAGATTAGCCGATGACTATCCAATACTTATTGCTCCCGGGAAACCCAGTTTACGTGTAAATATTACTTCGGAAGAGATATTAAAATATTCACCCAAATACATTGATGTTATTAATCTTGAAACAAACACTTTCGAAACTATTGAGTTTTTAATACTCCTACATGAAGCAGGACAGGATATTCCGCTGATCAAACAAATTATCTCTGTATATTCTGATGGTTTCATGCAGTTGCCGGGGTCTTTGGTGAATATAGATTTCAATTCAAAAAACTTAGTAGTAAACTTTGAAGGCCTTTTCTCCAGAACTGATTTTATAAAACAAATCAAGGAAACTATTGATCTATTACAACTAAAAATTGGTGAACCGGTAGATATTGAGTTCGCTCACGACGGTAAGAATCTATATCTTCTGCAATGCCGTCCTCAAAGCTATACTTCTGAAAATTTCCCATCTCCCATACCCCGGAATATCAAACCCGAAAAAATGATATTTACTGCTGATAAGTACGTTACTAATGGCCAGGTACCTGATATTACACATGTGGTGTACATAGACCCGGACAACTATAATTCATTAAATAAATTATCAGATCTGAAGAATGTTGGAAGAGCTGTCGGAAAACTTAATAAAATACTGCCAAAAAAACAGTTTATCCTGATGGGCCCCGGTCGATGGGGAAGCAGAGGAGATATAAAACTGGGAGTAGATGTAAGTTATTCAGACATTAAAAATACTGCTTTACTGATCGAGATCGCCCGAAAGAAAGGGAATTATACTCCGGATCTTTCTTTTGGAACACATTTTTTCCAGGATTTGATTGAAGCTTCAATTAAATACCTTCCTCTTTACCCTGACAGCGATAATATAATATTTAATAATCTGTTTTTTAACCATTCGGGAAATTCTCTATCTGATTTACTACCGGAATATTCATATCTTGAATCCACAGTTCATGTAATTGATATACCAAAATCCTGGGATGATCAGGTTTTGAAAATACTTATGAATTCCGAACTTAATAGGGCAATTGGCTATCTATCTGATACTGATTGATTTTCTGGAGGTTACTGATGGAAACAAATGACAAGCTGCTTAAAGAACTAAGGAAACTAATTAAGGATATTCCCGGGGAGGGCTTAATCTTTTTAATAGAACAGGCAAATAAACTGGTTTATAACAAAAGAGTAGAAGAACTTAATGCCATGCAGGCTAAAATTAATAAAAAAAGCGGCAGCAATTCCAAAACAACAAAAAAACAACCTGTCCAGAGATGCACAGTTTCCGTAGAGAGAGGTTCATTTAACCGTAGTTTCATTCTTATAATCGGGACTACCCGCAAAACTGTAACTGAAGATGAGATGGTAAAACTGGTAAGAATCTGTCACGTTGCAGATAATGCAGAAGATGCATCAGGGAGACTCTACAACCGGTTAAAACATGAAAGAGATGATATTCTCCTTGATGCCGGAATCGGCAGTAAAAATGATAAATGTCTCTCTGAGATCTATAAATACCTTAAAGCCAATTTCAGCATGGAAGATTAGGGGGAATAAGTATAGTTGTAGACAATGTAGGAAGCAATAAGAAAGCTTAATCCTTTGTACCTGGCTATGTTTTCAGTTTTCAAGCCTGCTTTAAGAATACGTTTTACTTTCTTATCGATATTCATGGTTTCCAGAAATGCACCTGCTATTATAATAAAATTGCGTGTACCCAGATTTTCTTCTGTAAGAAAAGAAAAATCTATACCTCTGGAAACACCCTTTCTGTCCAGCTGATCAAAGAGGAGTTCAATCCCCTCTTCATGATTTTCTCTGTATACAAGATAGAATCGGTAAAACCAGTTCTTAAAGTTCAGCAAACCTGTAAGAGAGACGAAAATTTCTTCCCTCAGGTAGACAGGCAAATTCGGTCTTGCAAGGAGGGTAAAAAGGATTTTAATTGAACCTTCATTCATAAATATTTTTAAAGCTGAAATACCATGAATAATAACCATAGGATTTACGGAATCAAGGACTAATTGTTCTATATCTTTAACACTCTTTTTATCGTTCAGCTCAGCAAGGGAAAACATTGCTTTTGAAATAAGAAGATAATCGCTGCTCTTTAGTGATTCTCTAAGAATAGATACGGAAGACTTTATCCCTCTCTGTCCGCATATCCGGGCTGCTATTGAAGCAGTAGTAAAATGATAATTTTCAATCTGATTTAATAGTGCTTCCTCTAACTCCTCTGTTATCTCCATTCCGGATAAAGCATAGAGCGCCTCCGATCGAATTGCAAAGCTTGGTGCAGTAAGTTTCTTAAGCACTTCCTTCTCGGGAAAGGAGGAGTGAGATACAGCTATTTCTCTAATAACTTTCTGTTCATCCTCCATGGAAGCTATGTTATCAAGTTTATTGAGCAGACTTATCGCTCTTAAGTCCTTTACAGAAAACATAATCCTTAGTGCCCTGGGCAGGGGGTGAGCACCCTTCATCTCAAGTCGTCCCATTAACATAATAACAACCAGCATAAGTAAGAGTATCGTTGAAAAGAAAATCCTGTAGATTAAATTAGGATTCCCGGGGCTGAAATATCGTAAAAGATCAAGATACCAACCACCTATATTTGAACCCAGTGCACCTGTTATCCCCATAATAAAAAAGTAGATAATACCAAGATTCACTTGTTCTTTTTGTGAAATCATACTGTAGAAATATGCCTGACTGCTGTTTAATGCACCAGTTGAACCGAATTGGAACAGGAAAAACATAAGCCCTGTTAAAAGAAAAAAATTAAGTATAACAAGATTTGCAGGTAGAAAACCGGGGATCAAACTTATTCCGGTTATAAATGTGTAAACAATAATAAGAGGTTTTGCCCCGATACGATCAAGAAAAAATCCGGACATTAAGCCCATAATAATTGTACCCAGCGTACCTGAAATTGAAAGAAGCATAGCAGTACGGTCAGATATAGAAAAAATTTCTTTTGCATAGACAAGGATAAACGGACGGGCCATTGCACTGATGAAAAGAAAAAATGCAAAGGGGAGTAGAAATTTCCGAATAACCGGAGATTTAAAACTCTCCTGAAATGAATCAAGGAGCTTGTCATTTACACCTTCATTCCCCCCTACCGGTTCCGGGATAGTAAAAAGGAACCCCGTCCCGATAAATCCTGTAAGTATACCAAGAATAAAGAAACTGGAAAAAACAAAGAGAGGTGCTGCAGGTCTTAGAATAATAACAATTGTTATACTGGCAAGAAGAACAGATATATTCACCAGGATCTGGTAGGTTGACAGGAATTTTCCACGATCCTTCCCTGCTGAAAGCTCTCTGACCAGAGGGCTGTTACCCACAAGCCCTATACCCCTTAGTATGTGAAATAAGAACAAACTAATAAAAATAATAGCCCCTGCAGTTTTATATCTCCCCTGCCCCGCAAAATAGGGAGAGAAAGTCATTGGAATTAAGACAATATTTCTTAATAACCATGTCCATCCCATTGTTTTAATAATATTTAACTTTAAGAGGAGTTTTTTTCCAAAGATGATAAAAAAGTAGGAAATATAGCCGAAAGAAGATATCAATCCAATAAAACTGTTTGAAACATTGAGCCTTAGCAGAAAGAGAGTTATAATATTCCCTACCAGCAGGGTATAGGAAAACTCATTGAACAAACCGAAAAGATTATAGTTTCTTCTTCCTTTTCTTTTTTTTGTAATACCGTAACCTTTCATGCTAACCGGTATAAAACATGATCAGAAATATTACAATAGTTAATTCCCATTATGAGGCATTTGCGATGTCTCTGAATTCGACTTGTTTTTGGCTTTTTGCGCCAGTCTGGAGTCAATATATTAGAGAAGAAGTATTTTTAAGTAGAAAATGTGATACAGCGCAAAAAGCTCTTTATGATTATTTTTTTATTATGCAGCAGATATTATAATGATGCTGTTCATTTTTAAAAGTAAAATCAGACAGAGTTATTACCAAGAATATACTCTATCAGACTGCACATTTTTCCTGAGCTTTCACTAAGAAACTTCTTAAATTTTTTGGGATGTCGTCCATCCGTTGTATCTGAAATTACCCTGGCAAGAAAAAACGGAACATTGTTAACAAATGCCGCTATTCCTGCCCCTGCCCCTTCCATCTCCACGGCATCTCCTTCGAGTTCCTTAATAAGAGATGCTATCTCTCTGCGTCCCCTGGGGGTAAGGAATCTGTCGCCTGTGAAAATACGGCCGTATATTACTTTCTGATTAACCTTCCGGTCTTCCCATTTCCATCCCTCTGACGCTTTCAGCAATTTTTTATCAGACATAATAAACCGTATGTTTTTATCTGAATGTTTGACAGACGACTTCCATGTCGAACCGGCAGGAACCTCGCCGGGTTCAAACCCAAGTGTAACTGCATTAAAATCCCACTGAACACAGTCCCTGGCAATAATGACATCACCTATTGATAAATTGTCTTTGAGAGCACCTGCAATTCCTGTGTAGAAGAGAGCATCCGGTTGATAAACACTTATTACATGACCTGAAACAAGTGCCGCCTGTACCTTCCCCACTCCGGTATTTGTAACTAATACATCTCTGCCTGCAAATTTTACAATTCTGATTTTATGACTATTCCATATTTCGGTCCTGATAATTATGGATTTTTCTATAAAACTCTGCAGTTCTTCTTCCAGAGCGCTCAAAATGGCTATCATCAGCCCCTCTCCTCCATCCACTCCTCAACTGCCTCAGAAAAGCCATCTTCATCATTGGAGCTGACCGTTCTGAACTCGGACCTAAGATCAGAATGAGCATTGGAAACAACCCTGGATTCTGCCGCCCACCTGAGCATATGAACATCATTAAAATCATTACCAATTGATAAAACATCTTCCGAACCGAGATCATAGTTTTCAGTAAGTATTTTCAGGGTCTTCCCCTTATCAGTTTCAGAGGGAAAGATTTCAATCCACGAAGATTTAAAATCAATAGGAGAAGTCGTTCTAATTACCGTATACCCGGAAAGGATTTTTAAAACTTTTTCATAAATTCTGCCATCAGGAAAATCAACAATAAGAAATTGAGAACTGTCTTTGACAAGTTTTGAATGGCTTTCCAGTGGTTCAGCATGTTCTTCATAGATCTCAAATCTCTTCTGATAGTCAATATTAACATCATTCTTTTTATGAAATAAAAATTTATGATTATCAGGGAGAGGATGATGAACCATGAAGTCACAACCAAGATCAATAAGTTTACTACCAATAAACTCAGTATCTGCCTGGGAGAGATTTGTATTATAGATAAGACTCATATTCTCAGTACAGTAGATACCAGCACCGGATGCAACAATAAGATAGTCTATAGGAAGATCTTCTTCCATAACCTTTTGGAGTGAATAGAGAGATCTTCCTGTGGCTATTACACGAAGAATTCCCATTTCCCCAAGCATCACCATTGTATCTTTTGAACGTTTGGATACAGTGCGATCGCTTTGCAGAAGAGTTCCATCAAAATCTGTTGCAACAATTGCTTTAATTCCCCTTTTCCTGCAATCACCTTTTACAAGCATTATTTACTCCACAATTTCATAGTTGCTCACAGATACCGGAGTCATAAGGCTGTAGAGGACCTTCTCAAACATAACACCCTCCCGTCCCGGTGTGTTATAACCAAAAGTTGACCGGATGGCAAGTGAGACAAACTGAACAGCTCTGTCAAGTGCAATAGGAAGAGAGTCCCCCTGCAGGAGTGCACCTGTCAGTACACTTGTAAAAATATCTCCTGTGCCTGGATAAGCTGCAGGGATATAACTGCAGCTGACCTTCCAGAAAGTATTGAAGGATCTGTCATAGGCAAATACAAAGGATTTGCTTTTATCATCTACCGGGACACTTGTTACCACCACTCTACCCGGTCCCATGTCAGAGAGTTTTTTCATCCAGCCTTTAAGAACAGACACTTCAATATTTTTCCTGTAATTAGTATCAAGCAGAAGGCAGACTTCAGTGAAATTCGGGGTAACAATATCCGCTTTTTTTACAAGATGCCTCATTGCAGCAACCATATCGCTCCCATAGGGATCATAGGTCTCCCCGTTATCCCCCATTACCGGATCTACTACAGTGAACTGTCCCTCAGGTCCAAAATCATCAATAAAATCAGATACTATCTCCACCTGCCTGCTTGATCCCAGGAAACCGGTATATATCGCATTAAAATTAAGATCAAGTTTACGCCAGTGATCTGCAATTTTAATCATCTCATCCGATAAATCAAGAAATGAGTAGTCTCCAAAGCCCGATGTATGGGTTGAAAGAAGAGCCGTAGGTAATGGATTAACCTGAACGCCCATTGCTGACAGAACAGGTAAAACTATTGTAAGGGATGATCTGCCAAAACCGGACAGATCGTGTATTGCAGCCACTCTTGGAACAGGGTTTCCTAAACTCATCTTGCCTCCATGGGATATTATATATAGTATAATTAAAAATTAATAATGAAAAATAAGATCTTGTAATTACTATCAATTACCATAATTTCTTTTCTTTTCCTCTATTTTATTATAATGTAAGGATTTAGTCAAATTTTCGTGGATCTACGATAGAATCCTCGATACTATATCATCTTACTATGTATTATTTAGACATGTAAACAATTTTATCCTTAGTATACTTAATATATATTCGAGACAACCTATGTATGAGGATCGGTTTTAAATAATATTTACTAGTCTTAATTGGATATAGCAGTAGTAACAGAGAATTCACTCCAATATTTCTATCCAGACAGCTAATAATAGGGATTGCATTTTCTTTGTGTTATATGTATTATATACATATTAACATATCAATACAATGGAAACTGAGTTAACCTACGATGCTGTTAATAATTGAGATGTTGATATCATAAAGGTATTTAGAGTAGTTAATAAGGAGACTAATATTATGAATAACAATGGAAATAAAGATGTAACACAGGAAATAAATTCAGAAGCCGGTGAAAGCCGTATAATGATGATTTCAACTCACGGTTATGTAGCTTCTGGACCTCCTCTGGGGGCGCCTGATACAGGAGGTCAGGTAGTATATGTTCTTG
>JAUVLL010000173.1 GCA_030600745.1 Spirochaetaceae bacterium
TGCCTTTTCTAAGGTTACCGGCCGCGCTTATTACGTTGATGATTTCCGATTCTATAATGAAGCAAGATGCATCCCTGTATATTCAGGCTATGTTCACGCCAAATTAAACAGCATCAATTTCGAAGAGGCAGAAAATTTTCCAGGTGTTATTAAAGTTGTAACATGGAAAGATGTTCCGGGACAGGTGAAATCCGGACAGATTTTTCAGGACTACAGTATCATGGTACAGGATAAAATCAGGTATGAGGGCGATGTAGTAGCTCTTGTTATTGCTGAATCAGAAGAAATAGCTATCGAGGCTTCCAGGCTTATAATCCTTGATGTAGAGGAACTACCCATAGTTCTGGATTCATATGAGGCTATGCAGGACGGTGCTCCCCTTATTAATGAAGAATTTACCAATAATATTATCTGTCATCATAAGGTTCGCCGTGGAGATATTGATAAGAGTTTTGATGAATGTGATCTTATAGTTGAAAGAGAATTTCATACACCTCTTGTAGAACATGCATATATGGAAACCGAAGGTTCAATTTGTATACCTAAACGTAATGGAGGCATAGAAGTCTACGGCAGTATGCAGCATCCCTTTAGTACACGTAGATTTGTAAGTGCACACCTGGGGCTCCCGATCTCTGAAATTGAGGTATTTTCTCATCCTGTAGGGGGTAGTTTCGGAGGCAAGGATGATACCGCCGCAATGGTTTGTGCCAGAACAGCTCTTGCCGCAACTCTAATAAACCGTCCTGTACGAATGATATATAACCGTGCATGGTCCATGAAAGAAAGCTACAAAAGGGTGCCATATGACTTTAAATATAAATACGGTTTAACTAAAGACGGGTATATAAAAGCAGTAAACTGTTATGCCCTGGCAAATTCAGGTGCCATTGCATCCACTACCCCCTGGTTAACATGGCGGTCAACAGCACAAAGCTGCGGTCCGTACATGGTTCCAAATGTAAATACCGATATTTACGGTATTGCAACCAATAATAGTTTTACAGGAGCATTCAGAGGATTCGGGGCGCCTCAGAGTAATTTTGCAATAGAACAGATGATGGATATCTGTGCAGAAGAACTTGGAATGGATCCTATAGTTTTCAGGAAGCAAAATGGTGTTATTGATGGTTCTACGACTATTACAGGTCAGGTTCTGAATACCCATAAAGTAAGTCTTCATGAGGTAATAGATAAAGTTGTTGAAGCGTCTGATTATTATGAGAAAATTAAAAAAAATGATCATGGTAAGGGTGATAAAGATAAATTCTACGGAATAGGACTTGCATCCTCATATCGTGGTGCAAGTATCGGTGCAGAAGGCATGGATTTTGCAGGCTGTACAATAAACTGTCAGTTTGATGGATCCATAGTACTTTCCACAGGTATTTTTGAAAATGGTCAGGGCGCAGAAAGCGCCATGAATATAATGCTTGCTGAACTCCTTGGTGTTAAAATTGATCGTATATTTTATACAACACCATCTACTTCAAATATTCCGGATAGCGGTACAACAGTAGCATCCAGGGGAACTCTTATGGGGGGCGGAGCTATTAGAGATGCAGTTGAAAAATTGAAGCATATAATGACTCAAAATCTTTCGGACAAACTAAGATGCCTTCCAAGAGAAGTAGTTTTTAAAGATGATCAACTTTGGGGCAGAGATGGTTACAAACTCCCATGGGATGAAGCAGTACGTATCCTGCATTCCCGTAAAGAATTTCCTTTTGCATTTGGCTATTTCCAGGCTCCATCAGTTACATGGGATGAAGAAACCGGGCAGGGAGACGCTTATTTCACCTACGTATACAGTTGTCAGGCTGCAGAGGTAGAGGTAGATAGAAAAACCGGCAAGGTAAAGGTCCTCAAGGTCACAGCCGCTCATGACGTTGGAAAGGCAATAAATAAAGAGATGGTTAAAGGACAGATCTATGGTGGTATTGTTCAGGGAATGGGTATGGCACTAATTGAAGATCTTATAATGGTGGACGGACATATACAGCAATCAAATTTAAATAAATACAAAATCCCAAAAGCCTCTGATATGCCTGAAATGGAGGCAATAATTGTTGAAAATCCTGATCCGACTTCTCCCACAGGTGCAAAGGGTATTGGTGAACCAGCCCTTGAAATTACTGCACCGGCTATCGCCAATGCTGTTTATAATGCCACTGGCTACAGGAGTTATTCAATGCCGATTAAAATTCCCGGAGAAAAAGATCAGTAGATATAGGATAAGATCTCAGATCAGTTATTATGCAGCCTGTCAAGCCAGTCATTAACAGCTGCATCACTTGGCATTCTCCAGTCTCCCCTTGGAGACAGGGAAAGTGTTCCAACCTTTGGACCGTCAGGCAGGGCAGAACGTTTAAACTGCTGGGAAAAAAATCTTCTATAAAACATCTCCAGCCACTTAAAAATATTTTTTTTAGAATACTTCCCCTTAAAAGCAATTTCTGCAAGGAAAAGAACTTTCTCAGGACTAAAACCGCAGCGTATTGCATTAAAAAGATAAAAATCATGAAGCTCATATGGTCCAATAGTATCTTCAGTCCTCTGAACTATTTCTCCATCATCTCCCGGAGGAAGAAGTTCAGGCGAAATAGGAGTATCAATAATATCTTCTAAAATCCTGGATGTATTCCCCGAAGCAATCGAATTTGAATAGTACTGAATAAGGAATTTTACAAGAGTTTTAGGTACTCCGCTGTTAACCGAATACATTGACATATGATCACCATTGTAGGTACACCATCCAAGAGCAAGTTCTGAAAGGTCGCCGGTACCAATAACAAGAGCATTTAACTGGTTTGCCTTATCCATAAGTATCTGAGTTCTTTCCCTGGCCTGTGTATTTTCATACGTAGTATTGTGCATTCTGCTATCATGGCCAATATCTTCAAAATGCTGTAAAGAGGCCTTCGTGATATCAATTTCATGTAAAGACAGTTTAATTTCCTGACAAAGTTTTTCTACATTACTCTTTGTTCTTGCTGTAGTACCGAATCCAGGCATAGTTATACAATGAATATCTTTTAAATCTAAATTAAGCTTTTTAAAAGTTTCAAGTATAACCAGTAAGGCAAGTGTTGAATCGAGGCCGCCGGAAAGACCGATTACAGCTGATTTCATTTCTGCATTGCTCATCCGTGTAGCCAGACCTGTGCTTTGTATATTAAGTATTTCACTGCAACGTTCTTCCAAATCGTGCGAAGAAGAAGGAATAAAGGGGTGAGAATCTATTTTTCTAATAAGGTTCTTATCTGAATATTTTTCAGATTGATAAAAAATGGATCTATGTGATTTTAAAAGTTGACCATTGTTTATACTTTGACTGAAAGAAACATTATTCAGTCTCTCATGCTGAATGTATTTCAGATCAATATCTGCCAGTATAGTATCAGAGTTTCTTGTGAAACGTTTATTTTCAGCAAGCATTTTTCCATTTTCATAAATTAGTGAATGCCCTCCACAAACAGTGTCTGTTGTAGATTCTCCAACACCAGATGAACAGTAGACATAGGCTCCTATAATTGAAGCTGACTGGTGTTGTACAAGTTTTTTTCTGTAGTAAGCCTTACCAAGTATTTCTGTACTGGCTGATAAATTTAGAATAACAGATGCACCCATCAAAGCCAATTCTGAACTGGGTGGGATTACAGCCCAAAGGTCCTCACATATTTCAACACCAAAAGATTCATATAAAGAATTACTGGAACGAAAAACAAGATCCGTACCAAATGGTATTTCCTTCCCGTCTATAATAAGGGATTTAATACTGGAATTTAAACCGGAGCTGAACCATCTCCCTTCATAATATTCATTGTTGTTTGGAATATAACTTTTCGGAATAATACCAAGAATTTTTCCTCTTGAAATTACAGCAGCGCAGTTAAATAACTGTCCAGCTTCAGATATTGGTAAACCAATTATATGGATTCCGTATAAATCAACGCTTTCCTTTGTAATATCCAAAATAGATTTGTAAGCAGCGTCAAGAAGAACTTGCTGCCTGAATAGTTCACCACAATTATAAGAACTTACAGATAACTCAGGATACACGGTAATATCACATTTGCTCTTCGAAGCCTCTTTCATAAGTTGAACAAGATTTTTTGTATTTTCTTTAATGTTTGCAGGTATTGTCAGAGGCCTTGCAGCTGCAACTCTAATATAACCCAGCTCTTTGATCATCTACTCACTCCCATTCTATTGTAGCAGGGGGCTTGCTGGTTATATCATAAACTACTCTGCCTATTTCTGATATTTTATTGGTAATCACTGATGATATCTCCAGAAGATCGCTTGTTGTAAACGGATAAACATCTGCTGTCATACCATCTACACTTTTTATTGCCCGTAGTGCCAGAACATAACCATATTCCCGGTTATCCCCGGTTACACCCACAGATTTTACTGGTAAAAGTACACAAAAAGCCTGCCAGATTTCATTGTAAAGTTCTCTTTTTTTTAATTCATCAATAAATAATGCATCTGCCTCTTTTAGTATACTTAACTTTTCCAATGTTATTTCACCAATTATCCTTACAGCTAAACCCGGGCCGGGAAAAGGATGACGTGAAATAATTCTCCTGTCTATTCCCAAAGTAAGACCAAGTTGGCGAACTTCATCTTTAAAAAGTTTATCTAACGGTTCGATAATCAATCCGGCATTTCGTTTTGCTTCTACCATTGGTGAGCGTACATTATGATGTGATTTTATAACTTTTGCCTTCCCGCCCACTCCCTTTCCGGACTCTATGAGATCTGTATAAAGTGTTCCCTGGGCAAGAAAGTAATTATCTGAAAGTCCTTCCGGCAGTTCCTCTTCCTGAATTTTTATAAACAGATCTCCTATAATTTCTCTTTTTTTCTCGGGATCAGAAATTCCTTTTAACTTATTCAGAAAAATGCCGGAAGCATCCACTATCTGAATATTTTCTGCACCCAGGCTCTTAAGGTAAATCTTAATTTCATCTGTTTCATTTTTTCGCATTAAACCGGTATCAATATACATAAGATATATATTTTCAGGCGGTAGAACCTTTAAAAGAATACCTGCTACTACTGAGGAATCAACACCACCTGATATCAATAACAGAACCTTGTTGTCCCCTGCTTTAATCCTTATTTCTTCAGAAATATGATCCATAAATATATTCATATTCCAACTTTTATCAGATTTACAAATTCGAAAAACAAAATTGGCAAGAATCTCTGTTCCGAAGTCACAATGGCTTACCTCAGGATGAAATTGCAGGCCGTAAAAATTCATATTGATGTTTATTGCAGCAGCAGGATGGTTTTCCGAGACTGCGGAAAGTACAAATCCATCACCTAAATCATCAAGACTGTCACCATGGCTCATCCAGGAAATAAATCCATCCGGTATATCATGAAATAATTCAGATCCGGATAATATTTTAACTGCTGCTCTGCCATATTCTTTTGTAGTTGAAGCGTTTACCTTACCATTATTTGATACTGTCATTCTCTGGAACCCATAACATATACCAAGTACAGGTAATCCTGTAGAATAAACTGAGCCATGCGGTTCAGGAGCTCCTTTTTCATACACAGAGAAAGGAGACCCCGACATTATAATACCCTTTGTATCTTTCAGTAAATTCTTAGTAATTACAGATTCACCCGGGAATATTTCACAAAAAACCCCCAGCTCCCTGATTCTTCTGGCGATAAGCTGGGTTGTCTGTGAACCAAAGTCCAGAATTATTATTCTGTCCAAAGACTCGTTCTCATTATAGTTTGCTCTCTTTCATAACCAACAGAAACTATTCCAATAGATGTATCAGTAAAATTTTCAATGAATTTTATGTAATCCCTGGCATTCCCGGGTAGGTTATCATAATTTTTAATATTGGAAATATTTTCATTCCATCCTTTAAATCTTTGAAGAACAGGTTTTGCTCTTGCAAGAATATCACGTGATGAGGGGAAATTGACAATTTCTTTACCATCCACTTCGTATGCAACACAAACCTTAATTTCCTTAATTTCATCATATACATCAATATGAGTCAAAACCAAATGATCGATTGAATTAGTTCTGCATGCATACTTCAATGCAACCAGATCAAGATATCCACATCTTCTTGGACGGCCGGTTGTAACACCATATTCTCTACCTAAATTTCGAATATAATCTTCAAGATCACCATCCCGCTCTTTGCGAAATTCACTTGGGAAAGGGCCGTTACCAACTCTTGTTGAGTAGGCTTTAAATACTCCAAAGACTTTGTCTATAGCCCGGGGTCCAACACCACCACCCAGAGCTGCACCGGCGGCTGCTGCATAACCTGACGATACAAATGGATACGTTCCTATATCAAGATCGAGAAGTATTCCCTGCGCCCCCTCGAATAGAACTTTTTTATCTTTGTACTCATCCATAAACGAAGCCATATCAACCATCATATTTTTTAATTTTTCAATATATGGATTTAAAAAATCCATTTCGGCTGAGTTAAGAGTAGAAAGGTATTTATCATCTGCAAGATCACAGATCCTTATACCTTCTCTCTGTGCTTTCTGAGAATATGCTACACCGATACCACGTCCTGTAGTACCTATTGGAGATCTTCTTTCTTTTTCAAGATCAATATCCATTTGTTTATATGACGGCATTACAATATGAGCTCTGTCAGAAATAAACACTCTGTTTTCCCATGAAATACCCTGTTGGCTGATAGTTTCAAGCTCATTAAATAAAGATTCAGGATCAATGACCATTCCTGTTCCCAATACTACCAGAGTGTCAGGATAAACTATACCAGATGGGACAAGGTGCAGTTTATATGTTTTATCGTCAGTAACTATTGTATGACCTGCATTTGCACCCCCCGAAAAACGGACAACCAGATCAGCTTCTTCAGAAAGATAATCAACAATTTTCCCTTTTCCTTCATCCCCCCACTGGGCTCCTATAACTACAAAATGCATATTATACTCCTCTATTAGAATTACTTTTATAGTTTCAGATTTACTCGTTTTTGTCAAAGCTTAAATGGTTTTTACCATGTACA
>JAUVLL010000040.1 GCA_030600745.1 Spirochaetaceae bacterium
GCATCGTCAGTTGTAAAATGTCCATTGCCAATTAGCTGACCCTGTCCCTCACCTGCCTGAGTATGCCATGCAATTTTTGCATAGCTAAGTTCATCTTTTTTCCCGACAACTTTTCCAGGATACTCTATTTTAAGATCTGACACAGATTCTTCCATTATTTTAGACGCTGCCTGAAGTATCTCTTTCTCCATATCCTGTGCTGCAAGGAGGGCTGCACTTCCGGAAAAGTATGTTCCACTGGAAGCATAAGCTCCTGTATCGAATGGTGTATTATCGGTATCCCCGGATAGAATAGAAACATTGTCCATTTCTGTCTGGAGAACCTCTGAAGCCATCTTTACGCTTACTGTATCCAGTCCTGTTCCAAGGTCAGCACCACCGGAAAACAACATAAAAGTTCCGTCACCAAGCATCTTGATTGTAGCATTTGACTGGTCAAGTCCCGGAAGTCCGGAACCCTGCTGTATAATAACAACACCCTTTCCAATCTTTACATCAGGATCATCGGAGACCTCTTTTCTACCCCACTCGATCATCTCAGTACCCTCTTTAAGAGCAGGGCCAAGACCACAGCTTTCTGCAGGAGCAGCAACACCTTCACGCCCTTCACCAAGACACTTGAGTATTTCGAGCATAGATCCTTCGTGGACCCGGTTCAATTCAAGGAAATCTTTGGGATCCATTCCAAGTTCATAAGACAGCTCTGCCGCCGCCATCTGCATGGCATAAGAACCTTTCGGCGCACCGTATCCCTGATAAGCACCTGTGGGGGATGCATTAGTGTAATAGACATTCACATCAAATTTGAAGTTATCACACAGGAACAGTGGTAGAGACTTGGAACAGGCGTTCATGGGAACCGTAAGAGCATGGGCACCATATGGACCGGCATTTGCCTTAAGATCCATATAAACAGCAGTAAGCCTGCCGTCTTTTTTTGCACCCAGTTTTACCTTAATTTTCATCGGTTTTCTGGTACTGCAAGACTCGAATTCCTCTTTTCTTGAGTACTGATGAAAAATGGTTCTCCCGGTTGTATATGTGGCATAGGCACATACCTCTTCCAGAAGAATATCCTGTTTGGAACCGTAGGCTCCTCCTGTCCTTTCTTTAATTACCTGAATTTTATTTTCACTTATTCCAAGAACATAAGCTGTAATTCTTCGTACATGAAAAGGTACCTGGGTTGAACAGTGCATAATAAGCCTGTCACCATCCATCTTTGTATATACAACATGCATCTCTAAAGGAGTACACTGTATATGACTCTCCGGTTGATATTCCCTTTCGATGATAACATCCGCTTCGGCAAATCCCTTTTCGACATCACCAATACCATCAAAAACACTGGCAGCTATATTTTTTCGGGGATCTCCACCTATGGGGAATTGATAGATTATCTTACCATCTCTTGGATTGAAACTCTTGTTCTGTTCTGCCAGATCATCAGGAGCACCATCCACATAAATAATTTCACCATTATGTATAAGCGGAGCTCCTGGAGCTGAAGATTCATCTATAGTCATTATATGTTTTAGTACTTCATATTCAACCTTTATCTTTGAAAGAGCAAGTTCTGCAATTTCGTCACCGTCTGCTACAACTGCGGCAACCCTGTCACCCACATGGTTAACCTTTTCCCCAAAAAGTCTTCTATCATAAGGAGATGGTTCAGGAAATCCCTGGCCTGCCTGGGTATACCATGTATCAGGTGTATTTTTATGGGTAAGAATAGTTACTACCCCTGGAATTTTTTCAGCTTCAGCTGTATCTATACTTTTAATATAGGCACTGGCATAAGGGCTTCGAAGCATTTTTAAAACAGCGGAACCTTCTTCCCTTCTGTCTTCTACAAAAACCCTTTCTCCTTTAACCAGCTTTGCACCATCTACTTTTCGTTTTACCTTTCCCACAAATTTAAGATCATCTCTGAATTCCGGAGGAACCGTATTTTTGTAATCAGGGTCCTTTTTTCTCGCAACAGCAAGAGCAACAGCAGTATAAAACTGCTCATAACCACTATCCCTGATAAAAACAGCAGACATGGCATCCTTAATATCCTCTTTTGCTGGAACAGAAATTCTTTCTAAAAGTTCTGTAAGGATAAGGGCAACAGCTGGTATATTATAGGCCGACTGAACCACTCCTGCATCTACCATGGCAGATTGTACAGGAGATAACATACCATGACTGGAAAGACTCTCAACAGTTTTTATTTCACATCCCTCAGCCTGAGCTGCAATTAAAAGAGACGAACTTACAATCTTACCATTCAGTAATATGGAATCCGATCCGGCAAAAGAATAACCGTCATCACTGTTACGAACAGAATTAATTCCTATTCTGTACAGGATTTCACGAAGGTTTTCACCTGGTTCTGTGTATACCTGTTTTGGTGTACCGTTTAAAACAAAATTAAGTTTCACAATACATACCCCCGTTCTACGGAATGAGCCACCATTGTTCCAGCCATATATTTTTTATATTCTACAGATCCCTTAAGATCACTTTTAGGGTTAATCTCTTTTGCAACTGCAGCCTCAAGATTATCCCCTGCCAGACTGCCGTTTAGAATACCTGCTTCCAGATTTTTAAGCCGAATAACATGATTGGAAACACACCCTATAGCAACTACAACTTCCCTTGAAGAAACCCTTACTGCTGTTGTAATGGAAGGATAGGCTGCTGAAGATTTTACAGAGACATCAATTACGCAGACACCCTGTACCTCAGGAAGTATAACTCTCTTAATTAAACAATCCTTCTCTTCTCTAATGTATGTTTCAACACAAATTATCCCTTCATCTTCTGTTTCCACATCAGCTTTAAGAGCAATAAGAGTGGGAATTATATATGAATCCGGTCTGTTTGCAGCAATGTTCCCGCCCAGGGTTGCCATGTTTCTTATATTTCTCGATGCAATGTAACCTGCAGCCTTTTTAAGGACATCCGGTACTAAAGATGCATCAATTAACTCCTGAAGAGTAAGCCCTGCCCCCAGAGAAATTGCTGCTCCTTCTTTCTTTATTTCACTTGAAAGAAGATCACTAATAAGTATTACCTTCTCAATTGCCGGCTTTCCCTCCAGCACCCTTTCATCCTGTGCCGGAGTCCAATTAATCTGGGTTCCACCGCTCAGATAATACATTCCTTCACTCTTAAGTTTAACCGCTTCCCCGAAGGAAGCCGGCCTAAAAACTCCTTTTATCATTTAAGCCTCCCGCTCCCTGATCATCCTTTCGGAGATCATATTTGCTTTATCAGTTAATTTCTGCTCATCAATACCTGTAAGCCTTCCCTTATCAACAGCAATCCTGCCATTAACAATAGTATAGTCTGTACCATGATTATATCCTGAAAAAATCAGAGCCGCCAAGGGATCAGAGAGCGATCCTGCATATTCTATTCTGTTAATATTGAAGATGGCCAGATCCGCAGCCCAGCCTTCCTGAAGCTGCCCGACTTTTTCGAAGTTAAGGAGCTTAGCCCCATTTTCAGAGGCCATCTTAAAAATATCTTTTGTTTTTACAGCATCTGCTCCATATTGAACACGCTGAAGTAGAAGTGCATTTCTCATTTCTCCCAGCATATCTGATGAATCATTTGATGCCGAACCATCCACAGCTAAACCAACATTAATATCAGTTGGTAACATTTCTGTAACACGGCAGATACCTGAGCCAAGTCTCATATTTGATGATGGACAGTGAGCAATATGTGTTTTTGTATCACTCAACAGTTTTAGTTCTTCATCATTAAAATGTATACCATGAGCATAAAATACATCTTCACCAATAAATTCCGTATCTTCCATCAATTTTAACGGCCTTCTACCGTACATATCTATACAAAAATCGTTCTCATCCTTTGTTTCTGCAAGATGGGTATGAAGTCTTACACCGTATTTTCTTGCCAGCTTAACAGATTCCTTCATAAGATCTTCGGTTACACTGAAAGGACTGCATGGTGCAAGAACAATTTTTCTCATAGAAAATTCAGAATCATCATGATATTGTTTAATTACTCTTTCACTGTCTCTCAGGATTTCATCATCAGTCTGAACCACACTATCAGGAGGAAGGCCGCCGTCCTTCTTACTGAGAGACATAGAACCTCTGGTAGGTGAAAAACGCATACCAACATCATCTGCCGCCTTGAACTGAAGGCCCATTATGTCTCCCTTTATACTGTGAGGATAAACGTAATGGTGATCTGTAGATGTAGTACAACCTGTCTTTAACAGTTCTCCCATAGCCAATTGCGAAGAATAGTATATAGCATCTTCATCGAGATTCTTCCAGATTTCATACAGATAAACAAGCCAGTCAAAGAGTTTTGCATCCTGGACTGCCGGAAGGTTACGAGTCAAAGTCTGATAGAAATGATGATGGGTATTTACAAAACCGGGAACAACAACATGGGTTGAACAGTCAATAATTCTGTCATTCCCAGACCGGGCAAAATCGATATTTTTATCTATTTTTGCAACCCGATTATCCTCAATTAATATATCGTATCCACGTAATGCCTCTTTATGAACTGATTTTAGTATGTAGTAGCAATTTTTTAACAGTATTCTACTCATGACTGCTTAACTCCTTCAGATATTTTTCAAGAAGATTAAGTGCAACTTTCTTTCTATACACTGCAGTAGATCGCTGATCATCAATAGGCACAATAACAGTACTGTAGTCATCTATAACCTTTGGGATCCTGGCTTTTAGTTCTGAGCCTGAAAGACCAATAAGTTTTTTCTCCAGTTCTACTGAACGAACAACAGTAGGTCCAACTGCACCGAATGTCAGAGCAATACTGTCAATTCTGCCATTTTTATAATCTGCAACGCCTGTAAAGGAGAGTTTTGAAAGTGCATTTGCTCTTCTTGTACCAACCTTTGTAAAATCATTTACACTGGAAGCCTTTAAAGGAATTTTAATGGCCGTTACAAGTTCATCAGATCCCAGGACTGTTCTTCCCGGTCCTGTAATAAATTCCATTATTGGAACTTCCCGGCTGCCGCCGTTTTTCTCTATAACAATAACCGCATCCAGAGCGTACAGAGCACATATTGAATCTCCTGCCGGAGATGCATTACAAATATTACCAGTTAAAGTAGCATTATTTCGCAAGGCAGGAGCGGCTATTGACAGAACAGCCTTTTTTAGTACCTCTGGTGTATCCGGATTATTTGCAACATCTGTCAGGGTTGCAGTTCCACCAATTACAAGAGTGACAGTTTTATCTTTGGCCTCTTTTTTGATGTACTTCATCTCCTTTAAATGACCGACAAACATTACACTTTTTGTAAACAGAGGCAGTGTGCCTGACCAGCTCTGATAACGAACCATCAGGTCCGTACCACCTGCCAGGGGCTGAGGATTGTATTCAGCTCTGATACTTAAAGCATCTTTCAAATCTTTGGGTCTATAGGAATCTACCATAAGTCCTTCCCCCTTTCTGATGCAATCTGAACACCCTTTACAATAAGATCATAACCAGTACATCTGCACAAGTTACCTGAAAGAGCTTCTCTTATCTCTGATTCATTCGGCTTATTATTGATTGTTAACAATGCTTCTGTTGCCATCATCATTCCAGGTGTACAAAACCCACACTGAACTGCTCCTGCATCACCAAAAGCATCAATTATACACTTTCCCTTATCTGTTTCTCTTATGCCTTCAGGTGTAACAATTTCTGAGCCCTCTGCTGCTCCCAGAGGAATCATACAGGAATTGACAAGTACACCATCTTTCAGAACTGCACAGGCTCCACATTCACCTTCTCCACAGCCCTCTTTTACACCAGTCATTTTTTCATCTTCACGAAGAACATCCAGGAGCCTTTTTAATGGATCAGCCTCTACTGAAACCTCTTTCCCATTTAGAATAAATTTTATCTCTTTCATTATTTAAGAGCCCCCATTATCATTTCCGGGGTTACAGGTATATCGTAAATACGCTTACCAATTGCATTCTGAACCGCCTCTGCATATGCAGGCGGTGCTGCATCAAAAACAAGCTCCCCTGCTCCTTTCGCACCGGAAGGACCATATTTATATGGATTATCAATGAAACAAGTCTCTACTTTAGGGAAATCAAGGGAAGTTGGAATAGTATAATCAGCCATAGTATGCTGCATAAAAGCTCCATTTTTGAGTTCACACTTTTCAATGGAAGCATAACCCAAGGCCTGTATTACTCCACCTGAAGATTGCCCCTGCATAATTATTTCATCTATTGCAACACCAATATCCCAAACTGCCCATATACCTGTGGTTTTCACTTCATACGTTACTGGATCAAACTCTACCTCAACAACATTTATACCCCACCCATAAGAAGGATAGGCATCCCCCTGTAGGGTTTCCTGCTCCCAGATAAGCTCATCAGGATGTTTATATACATCTTCAGCTTCAACTCCAACACCTTCGTTCCATTTTGCTTTCAGCTTTTTGGCACATTCCTGAACCAGAAATCCTACTACCATTATAGATCGGGAAGCACATGTCGGGCCTGAGTCAGGGACTATATCCGTATCAGGATTATCATACACAATATCTTCATAATCCAAACCAAGTTCTTTGGCAGCAATTTTCCGCATTGTTGTCTGCAATCCCTGTCCCATCTCAACAACCGAAACATAAAGTCCTGCTTTTCCGCCTTCAAGGCGTTTCATCTTTACAACACCTTTAATAATTGCCTGTTCCCCATTCCCTGTAAAACCTCCACCATGATTTACAAAAGCTATTCCAATTCCTTTGACCGGATCATCTGTATATTTCTTCACCCTGGATGAGTAATCTGACATCTCGTCTATCTTTGCAAACATTTCCGGAAGTTTTACTTCATCATGCATCTTTGCATTTGTAATTGTAATATCATTGGTTTTTATAAAATGCTTACGTCTAAAGTCAGAACTATCCAAACCCAGTTCATCTGCAACATGACTCATATGCATCTCAATAGCGAAAAGCCCCTGAGGTGCACCAAAGCCCCTGTAGGCATCTGAAGGAAAGGTATTAGTAGCCACTGCACGGCCGCGAATACGGGCATTCGGTATATTATAGACACCTATTCCATGTAAAATCGCCCTTTGCAGAACTATTGTTGTACTCGATTCGTATGCTCCGCCATTTACAAGTGTATCAATATCCATTGCAATAATATTGTTGTTCTTATCAAGACCTGTCTTTATAGTAATTTTACTTGGGTGTCTCTTAGAGGTAAAACTTATATCCTCAATTCGATCATAAATCATAGCTACAGGTTTCTTTACCTTGTTTACGGCAACCGCAAGAGGAGTAGCAATAACGTCAGGGAAATGCTCCTTACCCCCAAAAGCTCCACCAGTTGTAGTCTGCCTTACCCTGATATCTCCTACAGGAACTCCAAGTGTAACCGCAACAGATTTTCGAATATAAAAGGGGCACTGAGAAGAAGCATAGATGGTAATCTTTTCATCTTCCCATGCACCTACAAGACCCTGTGTTTCCATATAGAGGTGTTCCTGAAAACCGGTTTCATATTTCCCTTCAACTATTTTCACAGCATCTTTAAAAGCATTGTCCACATTACCGACATTTAACAGATACTCTGAAAAAATATTATTGTCTCCATAAACTGCTCCCCCTTTACAGGAAAGAGCATCATCAAAGGTAAAAGCGGGTACCAGATCCTCATAAATAACTTCAATTTGATTTAAAAGATCCAGAACTTTCTGCTTGTCAGGACCAAGTATAACAGCAATAGTCTCGCCAATATACTTAACATCACTCACTGCAAATACACGCCAGTCATCCTTTATCATCTGAATATTATTTTTTCCGGAAGAAGGTATATCAGAAGCATCGATATAGTAATAACCTTCCGGAAAATCCGGCTTCTTTATCTCTATAATCTTTGCTCTTGCACGTTCACTACGAAGAAACCGGCCATGCTGAAGATTTTTAAACTGATAATCCCCTATATATTTAGTCCATCCTCCTGCCTTTTCCTTTGCATCAATCCTACGAACCGGAATACTGATCTTTGCACCCATCTTTACATCCTTTATATCAATCCCCAATAAACAACACATGGGGCGTATACAATACGCCCCGACATAACAATATTCTGTAAAGGCGTATTATCATACGCCTTTACAAATAATTATATATTCTTCTCCAATGAATAGGGAAGCATTGCATAAAATGCAGAACAGATCTCTAAATCTGCTACTCTGCTAATTTCATTTGGAGCATGAGCCTGATCCTCATCTCCGGGACCAAAACCAATTGCAGGTATTTTATGTCTGCCTGTCGTTGCAACTGCGTTTGTAGAAAAGGTCCACTTATCAACTACAGGTGCTTTCCCATAAAGAGCTGTATGTGCTTCTACTCCGGACTGAACAATTGTATGGTCTTCCGGAATTTTCCATGTTGGGAAATACAATTCCTGACCATAATCTTTATCTCTCCAGCCTTTTTTTACATAATCCGGCATGTATACTTCAATAGCATCTTCACTTTCACCTATAGCTTCTGCCATATATTTCTTTACCTGACTTATTGCAAGTTCAGCATCTTCTCCCCAGGTAAGACGTCTGTCCATATAGAGCATTGCCTGATCCGGAACTGCACACTGAGAAGGGCCCTTAACGTCAATCTGAGAAACAACTATTGTTCCCTTTCCCAGGAAATTATCATCATCAGGTTGAAGATCTTCGTTAAGTTTTTCCATTGAAAGAGCAGCTTTTGCAGCTTTGTATGCGGCACTAACACCTCGTTCCGGTGCTGAACCATGAGAAGATACACCCTTAATTTTGGCTACAATTTCCATTCTTCCTCTATGGCCACGATACAATCTGCAGCTTGTAGGTTCTGTGGAAACAAAAAAGTCCGGTTTAAAATTTTCTTCTTCAATTAAGTACTTCCAGCACATACCATCACAGTCTTCTTCCATAACTGTAAATGTAAAGTAAGCACTGAATTTACCATCATAACCGAGTTCTTTCAGAATTCGGCCGGCTGTAATCATGGATGCAGCTCCACCTTTCTGATCGGAAGTACCTCTGCCATGAATAAGACCATCTTTAATGAGACCGGAAAATGGATCAAGATCCCACTGTGAAAGATCGCCAACTTCAACAGTATCAATATGTGCATCAAATGCAATCTCTTTTGGTCCAAAACCAACTCTACCAATAACACTTCCCAGACCATCGAATTTTACTTCATCAAAGCCTGCTTCCTCACAAAGACTTTTGATAAGCCTGCAAACTTCTTCTTCCTTTGAGCTGTAGGATTTCACCTGGACCATCCTGGACAGGTTTAATGCTGTGTAATCACTGTACTCTTTGGCTTTTGCCAGAATTTCTTCATTAATTCCCATTTATTTTTCTCCTATGGGCATGGGGACCATGCCCTTACATAATATATTTTCCCCGTAGGGGCGAATGGCCATTCGCCCCTACGGTTTTATTTTATCCATCCTGTCCCATACGCCCTGGGCTGATACTGCTGCCTTTGCGTATATCTCACGCACATCGAATGGGAACTCTCTGTGTTCCATTACAACGTTGCCGTTTACAATTACTGTCTCAACATCTGCACTTGTCATACCAAATACCATATGACCTCCGATATTATCTGCTACAAGAGGTGATGGACTTAGATAATCTGCTATAACTATATCTGCTTTATATCCTGATGCTAACTGGCCGAAATTTGCCCCGAAATTCCTGCCTAAAAGCTCATTGCCATTAGAAAGGAAGCCCAGGAAATCTCCCGGCCACATAGGACCGCCATCATCTTTATGTTTAAAATAAGCTACCTTTATTTCCTCATACATATTTGGTCCAATACCATCAGTACCAAGAGCAAGGTTTTTATAATCCCCCAATCTGCTGTTGTAACCTACATTATTATTCATATTGGATCTTGAATTGTGGACAAGAAAACCGTTTCTCTCATTTAAAATTTCAATTTCTTCTGTACCAAGATAAATTCCATGAACAAGAATTGTTTTTTCGTTAAGCATTCCGAAATTTTCCAGACGCTTCACTATATCCTGACCATAAACCAGGTGACTCTGGGAAACATCATACCTGTCCTCTGCAACATGAAGATGCAGTCCTTTCCCTGTGGATTTAATTGCATCGGCCATCATCTCAAGTCCATCATCATTTATAGTACATGGAGCATGGCCGCCAATATGTGCTTCAAAGATATAAGATTTTGAAGAATCTTCTTTATCTGCATCAATCTCTTTTGCAAAACGTATATTTTCTTCCACTCCTTCCTTCATCTGATCCAGACCGTTTCGGTCTGTCACTTCATAACATGTCATTCCACGAAGCCCAACCTCTTCCATGGATCTTCTGATTGTTGAAAGAGAACCTGTAATATAATTTGGACTTGCATGATGATCTATTACAGAAGTAGTTCCAGCCTTAATAGCATCTATAGAGCTTATAATACCCGAGTAATATGTAGATTCTTCATTCAGAGCCCTATCCATTCTCCACCATAGGTTTTTAAGGGTAGAGACAAAATCCGGAGTAGGATCAATATTGGCCATAATTCCTCTTGAAAGCCCGGAATAGTAGTGGTGATGTGAACATGTTAAACCGGGATATGTAAGTTTATCTGTACCATCAATTACTTTGTCTGCTTTATACTTTGAAGCCACACCAGGACCAACATCAACAATATCTGTACCATCTATAACAACATCAATATTATTCCACACTTTCGGAGGATTAAACTGCATTGCTTTTGTATTTTTTATTACTATCATCCTCTTACTCCTCTACCGGGCCCAATAAATAACCATAGTTATTATAAATAGTTTGCACGACTATTTTTACCTCAGGATAATCAGTATGAGTAGGCTCATTACCGGAAAGCACACCATCATTATCGATTGTAAGGTCGTAGAGTTTTTCCATCAATCTTAATTTAACATCGGAACCATCTACATAAAAACCGCTGTTTTCACTGTTTTCAAAATCCCCTGCAGAACTGAATACTGTGAACTTATCTTTGTAAGGTTTTCCGTTATAAGGACAGAACGTTGCACAATTACCACATTCATTACAGTAAGCATCTACATGGATAATTTGATAATCATCCTTAAACCCTTTAAACTCAAGTGCCAGATTGGCTCTGTTTGGACAAACATCAACACACTTATTACAGATATAATTACATTCAAGACATCTTGCAGCCTCTTTTTCTGCAAACTCGACTACATCATAATCAACTTTTCTGTTTAAGGCTGACTGAAGGGTTCCTTTTTTAGCCAGAATATCTTCTTTATTATTTAAATCTTTAAGAAATGTATACGAAGCCTTTCTGGACCAGTCTGAATCGTTATTCCTGCAGATAGCATCCGCAGCTCTTCTTCCTTCCTGAATACACTGGACTATAGTCGAAGGTCCTGTTCGACCATCCCCAATTAGATAAACACCGTCTTCTTTAAGTTTAAGGTTATCATCTGTATCAAACCAACCCTTGCTGTTTGGAGCAATCCCGGCACCTTCCAGTACAGCAGGATCAACTGTTTCACCAATAGATGGAATTAAAGTATCAATTTTAATAGTTTCTGTTTTATCCGTTGGAACAGGTCTTTTTCTACCACTTGCATCGGGTTCACCCAATTCCATTACACGTAATGTAAGAGTTCCATCAGCATCAAATTTTTCAGGATTACGGAGCCATCTAAATGGGATATCCTCTTCCAATGCATCTTCATACTCTTCAGGGCTTGCAGGCATCTGATCTTCCGCTCTTCTATAAACAACCTGAACACTTTCTACACCGGGGGTCCGAAGAGCAGCTCTTGCAGCATCCATAGCTGTATCACCAGCACCAACGACAGCAACATGCCTGCCAAGTTTAATGGCATTCCTGTCCTTATTATAACTATTAAGAAACTCAAATGATGAGATTATGTTTGTATTATCACCTTCTATAGGGAAAGCTCTTACACCTTCAGCACCTATTGCAAGACAAACCGTATCAAACCTTTCTGCTTTCAGATCTTTAATACTGAACTCAGGATCTACTCCAAAAACAAACTTAACACCATGAGCTTCAATAAAATCTATATCGTTTAGAATTGCTTCCCGTGGAATTCGGAAATGGGGAATTACATGCTCTACCACACCGCCTGCGGAATCATGTTTATCAAATATCGTTACATCAAACCCTTCACGACTTAAAAAGTAAGCCGCAGAAAGACCGGCAGGTCCGGCACCTACAACTGCGATTTTTTTATCCTTAGTTATTTCAGGAACCTTCCATTTTTTCTTATAGTCATCAAAACCATTAAGAATAGCAATTTTCTTCATTTCCCTAATCTCAACTGTTCCCTCATAATCAAGACGGGTACAGTTGTACTGACACTGATGGGAACAGATATGACCTGTGATGGATGGAAGAGCGTTTTTTTCATAGATAAGTTCAACTGCTTCTGCATACCTTTTCTGACCAACAAGTTTTATATACTCCGGAATATCCTGACTGATAGGACAGGCAACTGTACAAGGCGCAACGTAACAGTCAAAGACAGGAAGATCTTCATCAACTTCCGCTCTATCATTACCTCGCCACTCTTTTTTTGTATAATGCATTTTTAATGCATCAGCAGCCAGAGTTTCAAGTTTTTCCACATCAATTTTATTCATTTCCCATGCTGAAGATTTTTCCAAAAGAGTAGCCATATCATTAAGTCTGTTATAACCACCAGGTTGAAGAAGATCAGTTGCCAGTGTTATTGGTCTTATTCCTGTAGAAAAAATATCTTCAACATTAAATTTTGATGCTCCTCCTGAATAAGATATTGGAAGTTCACCGTTAAATTTTTTGGAAATCTTTGCAGCAAGGTTAATAGACAGAGGAAACAGGGCCCTACCGGACATATACATTTCGTCCCCTGGAAGAACACCCTTATTATTTACAGACCCAAGAGTATTTGTAAGCTTAACACCAAACTGAAGATTTTCTTTTTTTGATGTTGCAATAAGACGCTCCAGCATACCCTCTGCATCTGAATACTGCAGATCATGAGAGAAAACCTCTCTTGAAAGGCCAACATAGTCAAAACCAAGACTATCAAGAATTTCCCTGACTCTGTCAAAACCAAGTAAAGTTGGATTAAGTTTTACAAAGGTATTTAATTTTTTCTCTGTAAGCATATACATACAGATATCTTCGATCTCTTTCGGAGGGCATCCATGCATAGTGGAGAGTGTAATCTGATTACAAAGCTGAGCAGGGACCTTTCCGGATATACTCTTTAGAGATGCTGCTTTACCTTCAAGATCGGTTCCTTTTAGGAAAATACCATCTTCTATAATTTTCTGCAGTTCTTTAACATAGGCCATATAATTTTCATTAGAAGAAGAATCCATCATATCATTGATAAATTTCTGAACTCTTTCATTTTTTATACCAGAAAGATCATATCCTACACTCATATTAAAAATAAAAGATCGCTCCTTACTGTTGTTCAGTTCAAAGAGCTCCTCTATTAAATATAGTATAAACCAGGCTTTAAGATATTCATCATAAGCTTTTTTAAGAGTAAATTCAGTGGACCATTCTGTGTTAAAGCACTCATCTTCTGCATCAATACAGGGCTTGGGAACTTCAAGAGTATCCAGGATCTGTACAGTTTTAAGTTCTAAAAATCTACCACCTGTAAGGTAGGAAGCAATAATATTCTGTGTTAGCTGTGTATGAGGACCTGCAGCAGGACCAAGAGGAGTTTCACTTCGTTCTCCAAAGATCTCTAAATTATCACTGTTTATTTTTTTAAAGAACTGATCCTTATGAATACCAAAGATGGATCCATCTTTCTTATATTCACTGAAAATTCTTTTTACCAGTTCCGAAAAGGAAACAGGTCTCATCAAATCGCCCATACTAACCCCTTTTTATTAATAATATACAAATTAAGATTGTTATGCCTTTATACCATAATATACTATTTCTCTCTCAATGCAAGAGCTATTTACAAAAAACTGAGGTTTTAAGCAATTTTTATTCTTTTTTTTAATTTTAGTGTTTTTTTTCACCTTACTATTGCGTATCAGCGTAATTTAGTATATTGTATACTACACAACCAATGAAACTGTTTTAAAATATATTCATACAAAGAGGTGAGAAAATGATTGATTTAACAATTAACAAAGAAGTAAGACAAAGAAACATTGAAAGATGCCGGGAAAAAGGCATTGTTTATCCAACAATTGCTCAAATGATGGATCCTTCAACAATTCCGGCAAAAATAAAAGATAAACTTAAAGAAACAGGACTCTGGGATATAGATGCTACAAACCTTTTCAGAATTACCTGGAGAAATGAACCAAAGGAAACGGGCGGCCTCCATGGTGATGTCAACTAC
>JAUVLL010000233.1 GCA_030600745.1 Spirochaetaceae bacterium
AGCCTTTTATGATTTTTTTCAGGTGAGAGACGGCCTATAGTTACAAAACTGCATATTTCTGCTAAAGGAGGCGGAAAACTATCATTAAAACCCTCTTTAGATTTTAAACGAATTTTCTCTGGGTCAATAAGATTACGAACATAATCCATTCTACTGCTCAAATCTTCCCCAAACTCGGATTTTACATAAGCCGCCATACCTTTTATATTAGCTGCAAGAGAGTCTGCACTTACACAAAAAAGTTTTTCGTAAAATTTATATATCGAAAAGACAGACCGTAACTGCGGCTGCTTAATTTTTCTGTCCCTCTCCAGATCATTATGAAGAAATACAGCCCGCTTATCCGCATTAACTCCAAAGGCAATTCCAGCAGCATCTCCTGGCTGGTATCCATGAAAATTAACTGCTATATCAAACTGGATCCCCGAAAAAACTCTGTTAAGAGATCGTTTATAGGCTGAAACAGGAAGATCTTCCGAAATATTTGCTCCATGTTTTATAAACCGTCCATTAGCAGCATATTCAGAAAGAGAAAAAGCGTCAGGAGCTCCCAAATAAAAAATTCCTGCCCGGGTATCAAGTCTGGCCTGAAACTCTCTATTTTTCCCATCATAAGGAATCAGCACAGCTACATTCCAAAGGGAATAATCAAAAGAGGATAGAAGTGAAATGAAACTGGTGGTTACTCCATTGGGATTCATAGGACCCGGATAAAATAGTATCCGGCCTTTCTGCTGTTTTCGTTTGTAAGCTCTGGAATCATCCTTTCCACCAAAAACCAGATCTACTGTACGTTTACAAACAGAACCATCATCATCAGCAACATAGAGACGACGAAATTCATCATACAATTCTTTATAATTCTTAAACATATCGTCTATTCCGGAAATAGCTATAGCGACATCATCAATATTATTAAATACAGGACCAGGAAGATTATCCAGATCCAGATAAAATCCTTTTTTTATTTTAGTATATTCCTTCCTGTCCGGAGTAAAAAAAATTATAGGCCTGCCTGTAGTAAGATAATCAAAAAAAATACCCGAATAGTCGGTTACCAGAATATCAGCAGCCGAAAGAATCTCATTGGCATCAATACCAAGAGGAATACACAGCTTTCTGGTCTTCCTGTCAAGAAAACGATATACCATTGTATGAAACTTAACCAATACCCGGTACCCGTCCGGTAAAGAAGCTTCCAGCTTGTTTCGCCATTCAAGGGTCTCTCCTACAGTATCACGGGCAAACTGCTCTCCCCTCCAGGTTGGAGCAAAAAGGACCAGCTTTTGACTGGAATCCATACCAAGCTTTTCTTTAAGAGAAGTTATATCGGAGTTTACTGTCAGATCATTCCGGGGATATCCGAATTCAGTAATTAGTCCATCTACAAACCCTTCTGCACCATGACTTTTTATAAGCAAATCGGTAGTATAACGATTAGGGCTTATAAAATAATCCGCTGAAACCAAAGCCCTGTTTACGTTACGAGCCTCCCATGGGGAACCCTTATCTGCTGCAAGTTTCTTAAGAAGAGTGCTATGCCAGGTATAAACGTAAATTTGATCATCCCTTTTTACCAGATAAGGCTTCCATGATGAATTATTAATAAAAAATTTACATGTTTCAGCATAACGAATATAGGAGGGGCTGTTGGGACGAACTATTCGTACCCTGGGATGCTTTCGGAAGGATCTGACCTTGGGGTGGAGGGATGAGGAAGCAACAAGTACATGCTCCAGATGAGCGTACTCAGTTCTGTTAATAAGATGGAGGAAGAGGGCATAGGGATTTCCTGCAAAATCCCGGCCGTTGTAGGACTCATACATTACCATTTTAGAATCAATGGGAAGGCTGCAGTATTTTACTGCCAGTGAAGATAAGCGAAAACCGGAACTTACAATTAATGAACCCGGATATGCTATCCAGGATGGAAAATAAGTTTTAAAAACCTTAAGGGATAGTCTTTCTGCATCCCTAATTTTTGACAGGATCCTGCGCAGCTTTTGATATAATTTTCCTATCCTCAAATTCAGACTCCACCATCATTACTAATAGAGGATACCAGTTTTCCAAGATCCTTTAAATCGCTTTCCTTTAACCGGGCCGCCAGTATTTCAGGTCTGTTCTTGTATTCGGAAAGCCATTTCCAGCCTGGATCAGGATACTTCCAGCCATGGCCATAGAGATACTTAGCCACTGCGGCAGGATTTCCGGGCAGCAGTAATTTATACCCCTTATGTTCCACACTTTTCAAAGGAATTATATCTGAGGATTTAACAGAAAAACCATCTCCTGCATATCCGAAAGTAGAGGAAAAAATACCTGAAGAAATCCAGCAAGGAGTAACACTGAGACCCCTGCCTCCAAACTGGAGCTTGTAAGTATGGGGCTTAACAGTTATACCTGCATCTATTAATTTTTTGGTTATAGATTTAAATTCCCTGCGTACAGCATCAGGATCAGTTTCTTCACTAAAATAGGCAAGGTCAAGATCCATATCATGAGCAAGAACCCCACCCTCCCTGGCATAACCAAGGAGAACACCATAAAAAGCAAATAAAGATTTTCCCGTCAATCTTTCAAATATTTCATTCAGTTCATTATAATTACCAATAACTCTGGAAGCCCACTGACTGCTCTCATTTCTTGGGCCCTGAATGCGGCCAAATTTGTTAATTAACCGACCTTCAGACACAAGTTCTGCTATGCTCTTACCGGAAAGTCGTTTAACACCCCTGTTGGGGATAGTTTTGCCTGAACCAGGTCCGGCCCGGTAACGCAAGGGAAAACCATCTGCAAGGACTTCAATCTTCCGGCCCCTAAGGATATACTGCCATATCTGCTTCATTGGAAAATAGAATCCTGTAGTCAACCCTGCATAACAGGATGGAAAAAATACTTTCTGAGTTGACCAGGTACTGTTTATAACTTTTCCATCCACAAGCAGATCCACTTTCACTGGCTCTTTCCCTGAATAAAAAGCCAGACCCGTTATACCTCTTGAGTTAACCTTTGTTACATAACCTGCATCCATTGGAGCCCTGGCAGGGAAAATCCTGTATACTAAATCTACTGGTGTAATAATCCTGAAGAACCGGATAAATGAAATACAAAAATACATTATTTTTTTAAAAAAGTGATACACTCCATCATAATGACCAAATAAACGCTTTATAAAAGCAGCAATTGTTCTGGGCATTCCTTTTCTGGCCATTTTAATCTCCTGTCAGCTCATCAATACAGTATGCACCTAATTCTTTCTCTATTTTTCTTATAACTGCCTGATCCGGAAAACTCTTATAGTTAGTAGTATTTTTCTTAGACTTTAAAGGACGAAAGAACTTTCCATCTTTTCTTCTTTTAAGATCAAGACCACAGAAATCTGCTATAGTATTTCTGTACTCTTCTGAATGTACAAATTGCTCAAAACTAACCCTTAGAACATTTCTGTATTCAGCAGGATTCCTGGATACTTCTTTATCAAAGCTCTGAACAGTATCACGATAATATGTTATAAAACGCTCCACATCACGGTGGAAACGGGGGTTTTCATACCACCGGGCAGTAAAGTTTGAACGGGGATCTCTAAAAACACAAATAATTTTAGCATCTCCAAACAAGGCTGTCGCTTCTATTCCGCCTATGTGAATAATGTTATCAAAAAGAACTATCCTGTTATCCCCGGCTCCCCAGATGCGGGCCAGGCTATCTGAAAAATTAGCTGCAGTTTTAGTAAACTCATCTTTATTACTAACTGATAAAGCCTCTTCAATAAAAATACGACAGACCTTTGCATAACTTCCATTGAGATCTTCTCTTGCTGCCTTAAGGGCATAATCTACAGCCATCTGCTCCTGCCAGTTAGATACAGCACCTGTGCCTGTTAATGCAGTAAATAAAAAGTGCTGCAGCCCTTTTCGAAATTCCACCTGTTTTTTTATCTTCTGTGAAAGAGAGTTAAGGGAAAAATTACCCTCCTTCCACAGCCTCAGTTCTCCAGGAACCGCAGATACCTGATCAAATTCATTAAGATAGGCATATACAGCCCCTGATCCGCTCCAGTACATACCAGATACAGCTAATTTGGAAATAGGTTTGCTATCTTCTCCGGCTGATTTTAAAGGAGTATCCCCTAAAGCCATATTCTTCCCAAGTAAACCGAAAGCTGTTTCCCATTCAAAAATAGCAGCATTCGGAATACCTGCAAGATTCAGCCCTTTCCCAAAGACTTTAGATGCTTCTTTATCTTCTCCTGCTTCCTGAAGCTCTTTACTATGAGAGGAAGCTTTCTGAAAACTATTTTGAAGAGATTTTAGCACAGACAGATTCGGCTTGTTTTTAAGGCTGGCTCGTGTAAGAAAAAAGGAAGCGGCATCCTTAAGTGCATCTTCAGCATTCGGCATGATTGTTACTGCTTCACAGCGATCAATCACCCCAGTAAAATCACGAACAGTCATCCTGTTAAGACAGTACTCCCGAAAAATTGAAATGGAATCAGGTCGGCGTTTTAAGCTCCATATAAGTAAAGACGCTGCAGCTTCAGAATACCCAATTTTCCGCAGGATTTTTGCAAAAATTACTATCACTCGTCCCTTCCCACATTGGAACTATCCGATAAACGTTTTTTCAGTTCCGGCAGAAAACGGAGAATATCTCCTTCATCCTTCTTATTTGCCTGTGCATCTGAAACCGGCCATTTGTCCGGAGATTCCTTACCTGCTTTATGCCCAGTGGAATGACGTTTAATCTTGTCCAGATACTCTTCTTCTGACTTAATATAGTAGTGGTTAATATGAACATAATCAGAGGTTTCAGTATCATACAGGTGGTGCGTATAAGAAATATGTTTATAAAACCAGGTATGTGCACTATGATAACCGGACAGCCTGCTTATTCTGCTGCCTCTACCAACGACCTTCCAGTTTTTATCCGGTTCAGGATTCCTTCTGGTATAGGTCTCAATTACTGGCAGTCCGGTTCTCACTTTTTCTCCTGAAGGACCAAAACGCCAGGCTCTCACAGAAAATCCCCTTATTCCAGGTTTATCAAACTGTTTAAAAGCTTCCGGAAGGGTATTAAAAGGCTTTAGAGGATATATGAACTCATCCAGATCTATCTTAATTATCCAGCTGCAGTATTTACTATACATCCTGGCACAGTCACCATAGGCGAGATTCTGCATGGAAAGCTTGCGAAACTGATCTTTCCCATACCTGTTTCTCATACTCTTTTCCGGGAATTCGGCAAATGGGATGTATGAGACAAGACCATCGGTAATATAGGGTTCAAGGATTGCCCTGGAGGCAGTGCTAGCTCCATTATCGTAGAGAAAGAAGTGCTCCACACCGACCAGACGATGAAATTCCACCCATTCACGGAGATATTCATCTTCACCCTTGAAGATAGCAACAACAGCTATATTAAATTTGTGTTTTGTATAACCGGAGAACCTTAAGGTTTTGTTAAGCCCATATTTTCTGCGAATAATTGCAGCTTTTATCATATTACCAAGCTGAGTTCCCAAAAAACGCCGGACGGAATATTTAAAACCAGCTATTCCACGAGGGGAGATTCTGTCATTTTTCATGGTGTGCTCCATTCCCGATCCCTTTCAGATCCATGATCGCACGCAAAAGACCGGATGCTTCTTTGTACAGGCATTCCGCCTCTTC
>JAUVLL010000237.1 GCA_030600745.1 Spirochaetaceae bacterium
ATAAAAATCAAAAAATAGTATTTTAACATTCAAATACGCCCTATAAATTCAGAAATGAAAGTGGATTTACAGAAGCAAACATGTGTTTTAGCTCCTGATCCATCTTCGCATCATTGTAGATACTGTAATAATCCCGATAGCTTCTAATTCCCATTAAATTGATCATAAAATCAGTTCCAAAAAGGATTCGATCCTTGTATCTGGTTCTGCCTGCTTCTTCCAGCTCGGACAGCTGCAGGGAAAACTTTTCATAGAACTTAGGGGAGATCCCGTTAAATGAAAAATCTGCATAGACATGTTCATAGCGATCCATTAAATCGAATATCCGTTCTGTCCAGGATTTTTCTTTTTTCCCGAACAGGCTGGAGAGCTGTAGAGTTGTACTTACTCCTGCATGGGCGAAGTTCAGATGAAGGTCGGGATAGTTTTCCATAACTTTCTCCCAGGTAGCTGGATTTGTATTTCTTAATGCATGCTTATAATCTACAGTAATAAACCCTCCGTCGTTACAATGTGTTGTAATGGGTATGGACGCTTCCTGGGCATAGGAATAGAGGAACTCTACCTTTTCCCTTTCTTTTTTATCTTCCGGCCAGGGATCAAACCCCATAGGCGGATATAGTTTAATTCCAGCAAACATTTTTTTTGGTGAAATATGCCTTGCCATCCATGTAAGCAGACCGGAACCACGAACGCTATGTGTCATCCTTTTTAAACTGTAAAAATCGAAACTATCTTTAATAATTGATTCCAGTTCCTTTTGAGTATATGCTGCAGGATTAATTCCCAGAAAAGGGAAAATTTGTAAAAGCCCATCAGGTCTTTCTTTGTAGTACTGCTTTATTGCAAAAGAGTACTCGTTTATAACTGTTCGAAGCTCCTTCCCTGGCTGGGGATAATAAGTTAAACTTTTAGCTCCTGGTGCAGGTTTGAAATCCATTAAGAGTGGGGTTAGAACAAGTTTATGATATGTTTGCCCGTTCATATGGAGTCCATTTTGATCCACCAGAGATTCTCCTCCAAATTTTCCCCTTAGATCATCCTCCATGGTATTAAATATACTTAAAAGGTCATTCTGCATTAGGGTAAGAAGGTTTAAGATGTTTTTCACATGACTGGAAATTCGTCTGTCTGAAGACTTTGCACTACCCCCAACTATACCCATCAGGACTTCCCAGTCGGCATTCTTTAGCAAATTCCCCAGAAAAGATGTAATATCAACCTGGCCAAGAGTCATTGTATGACAGTGACAGTCAAAGAAATACTCTGTTTCTGAAGTTTTCATCTTTCACTCCATTTTTTTACAATACTCTTTAGACTAAGTTTTTTGATCTAAATAACAATAAGCTCCATTGCTACTCCAAAAGAGTATTATATTGTATCATGAAATCATAGTACCCACTGGGAATAATATCTGTAGAATTAGTATTTAGATACTTTAAGAAAGCTATAATTTTCTGATAACGAAAGCTTGTAATAAATTCAATTAGCGGAATGTTTAATCTCTTTCTTTCAATTCCATTAATTATTTTTTTAAGTATTTCCTTTTGAGTATAAACTGCCAGAGGTTCAATATCTGTCTTTTCTGCTAATTTTTCCAGGACCTTCAGGCTTATACCTTCTGTTATATTGCTGGAATTACCTGATAGTACAAATTCAAAAACAGGTAAAACCAGTTCTGAAAAGCAATCTTCTGTGTTTATATTGTCCTTATTATCAACTCCCAGAGAATAAAGAGCTGCTATTTGTTTTTCTGCACTCAAGCTGTTGAACATTTCTCTAATTATATCTTCAGATCCGTAAATATAGTATTTCACACCTTGAATCTGCCCATATGTTTTCATTGTATCAAGATATCCTTCTATAAGGTATTTTTCTGATATCTCTTTTTCGAAGGTCAGAAATGAACCATACTGTCTCTCCGGTTTAATGATAGTTATATTGGATGAATTATAATATTTTTGTTTAATCAAATTTAGAATATCTATTGGTGATTGAAATGCAATATCAACAACAACAATATTTTGAAATCCTTTTTTTACAGCCATTTCTATAGGTACATTGCTGTAAACACCTCCGTCAATAAGAGTTTCTCCTTTAATTTCAGCTCTTTTAAACAAAGGAAAATTAGCACTTGCAAGAATATAATCAATTAATTCACCTTCAGGTATCTGTTCAATATAGACCATGATTGGTTCCAGTTTTGATACAGAAAAAATTACAAGCCCGTAATCAATATCAGATGCTCTGACTTCCTCTTCAGAAATAATATTTGTTAGTAATTTTCTTAATGGGGTGACATCTATTCCTTTATCTGACCAAAAATCCTTTATAATAGTTATGTAGTCTTCAAATGAAAGTTTTGTAAAATCTCCCCGTAATAGATTTTCTTCTGCCTGAGATAGATCCATTACCGAAAGATATGATATATCAAACCACAGATCTCTTACCTTTTTATAATCCTCCATAATGATTCCAGTTCCATTAATCGAACCAACAGAAGAACCATATACTCCTTTAATTTTAAAACCAAGATCAGATAGAGCTTTCCATACTCCTATTTCATATGCCCCTCTTCCACCGCCGCCGGAAAAAACCAGGGCAATTTCTTTATCAGTCTGTACCCGGGCTGTAAGAAGTTTCCTGAAATCAGCAATATTGGCTTTTTTAGTTTGTAAATCATCTGTAAGATAGAATGTGTCACGTTTTTCAGCCAGACTAAACATATCTCTTGCATCTAAAAACTTATAGGTTTCCCTGTAGCTGTCAATATTCTCTTGTATATGTTTGTAAATTCTTCCTTTTAGAATATCAGAAAAAAATGACGGGTTTTGTAATTCATCGAACTGCCAATCGATATGCTCAGACCAGTCAAAACTGCGTCTCATACTAACAGCACCATCTTCAGAAACAATTAAAAGAGAGTTTTCTCCTAAAAATAGTTTCTTGTAAAATTGATAACCACTCCAGTTGGCTCTAAGATCAGCAAATGAAAAGACCCCGCCGGCTGCCAGACCATACCAGCTGTGTTCAGAATCCCTTCCATATTCCTTAGCCAGTTCATCATCCAGGCCAAAATTACTTTGTATAAAATATCCATAACCCTGATCGAAAAAATGATCAACCTTATCTGATCCAATAAATTGACCGCCAACCTTAATTGTTACATTTATGTTAAAAGCATTGGGATAGGTATTGGAATAAATATTATCATCAGTAAAGATCCAGTAACGATTATTTTCTTCTCTCTTAACCCATTTTTGTATGGTACCCTGACCGCTTTTAAATAAAAGCGAATATGGAAGGTTTATTTTAGATGGATTAAGAAAGTCATATTTATCAAAACGGGTTCCAGCTGTTGTCATATAAATTTCAAAAGCCACCTTTTGATGTATTTCACTTAATGTTAATTCTTTTTGTTGATTTTTCTCATTAAAATTATTAATACCCTGTGTAATAAGACTATTAGTGTATTGATTTAGTATTTCGGTAAAATCCAATGCACTGTCCTGATATTTTTCTCTATTTGTAAACTGATCAATTTCAGAACTAAAGAGGGGATGAGCAATAAGTATAAATTGAAAAATTAAAATCAGAGTAAATAAACCGAATTTTTTTATCTGCATTGAATAAAACCTCTTTCTTTATATTTTACTTGACTTATAATAATAAATTAAGTAATATGAATCAAGCGTTTGTTTGGAGATTATAATGTCAAATGATAAAAAGGATGCAAAAATACATATTCTGGAAACTTCTATAATGCTTTTTTCAACCCATGGTTATAAAGAAACTTCAATTAGAGAGATATCCAGGGAGGCGGGTGTTAATGTGTCTATGATATCCTACTATTTTGGTGGAAAAGATGGGATTCTTAGAAATATTGTTAAAAATGTTACAGAAGGGTTTACTTCCTTATTGAATGAGTTTGATTTGACTGACATAGGTGCTACAATGATCGCTTTAAAACGATTTTTAGATTATCTCGAAAATAATCGTCCTCAGATTAAAATTCTCTTTTTCGAGATGGGAAAAGGATATGATTACCTAATTCCTGTAAAGGAAAAAATAGTGGAATTACAGGGTAAGCTTGGTAAACTCGTTTTGGAAAATAATAAATCCGGAAATAGTATGGAACTTGCACGAAAGCTTAAGATTGTGACAGATATTATACTTGGTATAATTTTTTCCGATTACATTTTGGATTTTTCCAGTTTTAATGACAGTATTACTAAGGAAGATAAAAACTTTCGGCAGGAAGAGAGAATTCAGATACTTATAAATATTCTTAAGCAGCTTTCCGGGTTTAATACCGGGAAGCTGACCTTTGAACCTATTTTTTAGTATTTAAATATGTAGTGTTGGTGGGATTTTTTTAAATATAAAAAAACAAGCGTTTGTTTAACAGGAGAGTAAAATGGAACAAAAAACTGAAACATTGAGTAATTTTATTGTAAAACAACTGGCTAATCTAAGTAGTATTACAAAGGCATGGAAAGTAGCATTGCCGCCTATTGAGAAGATTGCATATAAGAAGTTTGTTGACAATGGTAACCCGGCTAAGTCTGGTTCAAGACGGCTGCGGGAGGACCAGTTTTATATAGCAGCAAATATGGTAAGGGGTGCTTTTAAAGCTTATGACAAGGGGTCTCCTGCCGTTAAAGAAAAAATGGCAAACTTATTTTTAAAAGAGTTTGTATCAAAGTCAAGTGTAGTTGCAGAGAACCAAAGAAAATTTAAAGATGAATACGGTGTTGAGCCGCCGACTTTTCTGGTTATCTCTCCAGGAGGAACCTGCAACCTTCGCTGTAAAGATTGCTATGCGGCGAGTGTTCCTAAAGGACTGCCCTCTCTTTCTTTTGAGGTATTTGACCGGATTCTAAAGGAAAAATATGATAAATGGGGTAGTTGGTTTACCGTTATTTCCGGTGGAGAGCCCTTTCTCTGGAAGGATGGGGATATGGACATTATTGAGGTGGCAAGACTTCATCCGGAACAGTTTTTCCTTGTTTATACAAACAGTACCCTTATAGATGAAAAAACAGCAAAAAGAATTGCAGAAGTTGGAAATATAACTCCAGCTATTTCTGTCGAAGGATTTGAGAGAGAAACAGATGAACGAAGAGGAAAAGGAGTGCATAAAAGAATTCTTAATGCTTTTAAGAATCTGCGTAATGCCGGTGTTCCCTTTGGAATTTCTACAACTGCCACTAAGGAAAATGCTGAACTTATAATTTCAAAAGAAATGATTAATTTCTATTTCAAGGAGCAGGGAGCACTTTATCAATGGCTTTTCCAGTATATGCCCATAGGACGGGGGGTAGATACTAATCATCAGGTTTCCCCGGAAGTAAGAACTAAAATGTGGGCCCGTGAGCAGGAAATTGTATTCAAAGAGCGATTACCTCTGGTTGATTTCTGGAATGGAGGACCTTATTCAGCCGGTTGTATAGCTGGCGGCCGTCCTAAAAAAGGGTATGCATATATTGACTG
>JAUVLL010000265.1 GCA_030600745.1 Spirochaetaceae bacterium
ATTCTCTCTCCCGGCCTGGGATCGAGAAGCTCTGCCAATAGTTCCGAAACCTCTGCAGGCGTATAAAACTCACCGGCTTTCTTGCCGGCTCCGGCTGCAAAGCGGGCAATTAAATATTCATAGGCATTTCCTATTACATCCAAATTCCCGGTTCTGGATGGCCGCAAATCCAGCTTTGGATTATTAAAATCCTCCAGAAGATGCTTTAACCTTGCGTTTCTATCCTTAGTTTGTCCAAGGGCAGATTCGGAATTGAAATCGATATTCCTAAATACCCCCTGAAGCTTTTCTTTATTGCCATCTTCAATCTGTTCCAGAGCAACATTGATAATTTCACCGAGGCTGGCTGCCTGTCTTTGCGTATATAGATCATAGAAACTGCAGCCTTTAGGTAGTTTAAATCGCTCCCTTTCCAGGCGGCGTCTGATCCTTTCATCATCACCACCATATTGCTTTTTTAAATTCTCATAGTGCTCGGCCCACACGTCGGATATATATTTTAGAAAGAGCATTACCAGGATATAGTTTTTATAATCTGCTGCATCCATAACTCCCCGGAATGTGTCACATGCTGCCCAAAGGACAGAATCAATTTCCTGCTGTTTAATCTGTTCGCTGCTCATTTATCCCCCATGCTTTCTGAAATTATCGATTCAAGTATTTTTTGTCGTTTTTCCTGTACTGTGGAAAACTTTTTATTTTCCTCGTCTATAGCAATAATATATTTAACAAATGTGTCCATATCTCTTTTTGAAGGAATCCTAATTGGTAAATTTTCAAGAACTTCCCTTGTTACATTTATAATTGAAGTACCACCTGCATTTGTCCAGAAATATTTCTGACCGGCAGATGAATTAATATACCAGGCCAGGTATTCCGCCGGAACATCATTATTCGGACATATTACAAAATATTGAGGTCCTGCCGCTACTTTGTCCGGTTCAATTGTAACAGCCTGGGCAAATATTTTGGTGCCTCTTCCTGAAAAGACTACATCACCTTTCTGTAAGAAATAGGGTAATCTTTTACTTATTGGATTAATCATTGTGAGGCCATCCCAGTCTATTCCAGTCAGCTGAACATCCTTCATCTGAAGTATTGCCATTGATCCGGTTGGATCTTCCGGAATTTTCCCTCTTAGTGCATAGCCTGCTTGAATGGTGGATATATTTTTTAATAATTTTTTAGTGCAATAAACCATTTAGTTACAATATAGAGATAAGCACAAAAGAAGTCAAGAGCAAAGGTGTAATTTTTTGTTTACTGCACAAAAAATGTTTCTTTATGTTGTGCTCAGTATTTGATACTAAGTAATAATCTTCAAAAAAAACAAGGATGTTTTTTTTAAACACTTTAACTTATTTTAAACAGCTTCTCTGTTTCTGATAAAGATAAGATCTCAAAAGATTCAATATCAATATCTTTTGGTAGTTTATCACGTAAAACTGGTAATACATACTGACAATTTACTTCATCTACAATTTCATTTAAAAGATTTGTTATTTGATTTGAGTGGACATTTTCTATTTGATCCTGCAAAATAAAATGTAAACAAGGTATGTCAAATTCATCTGCAAACTTTATATATGCTAGATCAAAGGAAGCCATTTGACTTTTCTTCCCGCCAGTCCCTGGATTACCCTCTATATTCCCGATGGTAAATTTATATACACCATCTGGATTTTCAGCACTAAGTAATGAATACTCACCATCTAATCTACTTGATATATCTGAAAAAAAAACATTAAATTCTTGTATTTTTTTTTGAATAAGATTATCTTTAGCAGAAATATCATCATTAATAGCAGTCAACCGTTCCCTTATTCGATTTAAACTCTTAGTTGACTTCTCCCAAATTCTTTTCTGCTCTTCTAAATTACCCTTTTTCTCATAAAAACTATTTAGCTCTTCAATAATAGATTGCAGGTCTTCTATCGCACCACTTTTTTTAAGGGTCTCTTTAAGAATTTTTTCTTGTTTTAAAAGGGTTTTAAGTTCTTTTCTCTTATTATGTATTCCTGTGTTCAGAGAGGGCAACTCTTCTGTTATAAATATTAATTTCTTTTCAATCATACCATTGTAAAAATTTAGAGTATCTTCAAATGTTTTTTGAATTTCCGGAACTAATGCTTTCGCTTTTTTATACATATAAGCTATTTGAGAAGGATCGATATTAGCGAAGTCCTTCTCAAGGTTTGACTTGCTTTCATCTATTAATTCTCTCCGTAATTCGAGACGAGATAATTCACTCGATAACATATTAATATTTTCAATAATAATGTTTAATTGGTCTAAATCTGCCTCATAATCATCATTTACATTAAACTTATCTTTTGCTTCATTAAGCTTATCAATTCTTTTATTAATTATTACTAAAGATTGTTTTATCTGTGGTAAATTATTATCTTTTCTTAGTCGAGTTTGTATTTTCTCTTCTAAGTTTTTGTCTCTAACTAATTTATCTTTAGACAAATCAACATCAATTCCAAACCAAAATAAGTGCAAAGCCTCATAAACTGCATCAGTTACTACATTTGGAGCCAGAACCCTAAGGGTATTTACAAGTTTATTCTTTTCATCTCTAATATTTTTTGATTTCAATTGTTTGAATGTAGGGTGAGATGATTCTGTTTTAAATATAAGCCTCTTAAGTTCCTGTGAAAAATTCGTGTTCGTGTATGACTCTCCATTTATTGTCTGTATTTTCTCTTTGTGTTTTAGAAAATTTCTTCGTATTTCAATTTTCCTAGAATACTCATCATTTATGTCTTCTATAAGATTGAGAGTTATTATTATATTATTTTCTTTCAAGAAATCTTCAATTTTATGATTAGTTGTCTTGAATTCTGGATCTACATAAATATTCTCACCGCTACCATCTAAACAATAGTCAATAAGTCTTAATACTGTTGTTTTTCCTACGCTATTTCCAGAAGCAGTTTTTTCTTTAGATGGAGTTTCATCTATAATAAGATTAATTCCTTTTTGAAAGAGGATGCTTCGAATAGCTCTATCTTCATTCTGAATTATTAGACTCTTTAAAAACACCTTATTATATTTCCTTTGTCAGAATGATTTATTGCTCCAATTGTGAACAGCCATGTTAAAGATAGGGAAAATAGATTGATAGAAATATTATTTGATAGTTTTATATTCTTATAAATCTCAAGAAAATCATATTCGTCATTATTCATTTCTATAAGAAGTTGCAATATTTGGGCTCCTAAATAATAAAGGTCTCTTTCTGGATTAATATCTTTTGAAATAATCATTACTTCGGTTCCTCTAGAATTTTGCATCTTAAAAAAGCATCTACCATTATCAATCTAATTCCAAAGACAACATCTTCTTCCCAGAAAGAGCTATCTTGCAATTTTGAAAGTAAGGCATTGTATATGTCATCAAAGATATTATCAGAATTATCCCGAATTATTGTCATAATGTCATCATGATTTAAGATATATTTACCTTTAACTTCTGTATAAAGCAATTTTATATTACGAAGTAATTTCTCTTTTTTTATTGATCCTTCAAATTCTAGTTCATCATAGAGTTCATTTATTTTTTGATGGTAAATCTTGTATTCATGAATTAGCGAAAAATTCCTTTCCAGGTCATTGAAACTAATTTTCTCCCTGGGATCGAATAGATCTAATGATTCAATTTCATCGATTTCTCCCAATTCAAATGATGATATAGCGTTTATAGTATTTTTGAGCATTGATGGATTTTCTTTAATGCTTTTGTTAAGTTGCTCCGTTTCATGATAGCTTTTCATTTTTTTTAAAATATGAACCGGATATTTTACAACATCATTAGTTTCATCATGGTGTTGGATACAGAGAAGGATTAAGTTGGGATAGTCAGCTCTTTCTATATCTGACATTTCTGGATTATATCTTTCTCCGTCTTCATTAGCAGATTCAATGTGACAAATATTGGAGTCCTTTGCATTTTTTTGATTTACAAGAAATCTGTCACAACCTGGAAACGCACAAATATTACCCGATAATGCAAAAAGCCTTTTTAATGTTTTATCTGTATAGTTCCTAGCATCTTTACCCATTTTTAAATCCTTAGAAAGATTATATCACATTTACTTTTCTCTACCCGCGTCAAGGATAGCAAGGCTCAATAAAAATTTTACCGAATATTGTGCACAACTGCACAATGATGCTAAACACTTACGTCTTAAAATATCTTGTCTTGAATTTTTGTATTTAATAATCTCATTCTGAATATCTGATTGATTAGGCATTAGTAATCCCATCAAAAGATATTTCCATGGAAGACGCTTCATCCACATCGTCAGGCGTATGATAGGCCTGCTCAACAGCTTCCAGAAGGTTTGGATCCATAGAAGTCTCCATCAAGGTTATTAATTCTGCTTGCCCTTCGACCAAGTTAGGCTTCTTGTCTTTTTTTGTCATAATTCTCCTTGACTTCAAACACAAAAAATAACTATTTTTATGTTCATTTTACCTGCTTCCATTCCTGAAAGCAAGAACTATTTGGTTTATAACCATATCTTGAAGCGAGAAAATAATTCTAATTCCAACCTCAAAAGCAGATGATAGTAATACCTGTTCATAGGCACAAAGGTATGCCGGAGAAAATGCGGAATAATAGTCCGGTCTCTCTTAAGCTTATAAATGTAATCAGATCTACAGATAAAATCTCTACTCTTCTTCCAGTCTTACATCTCTTACAGATAATCTACCGGATTCAAACATATTAAGAATAGCTTCTGAATAAGCAGTAAGAGTTTTTGTTCCAAATCTGAGTTTATCATAAATAAAATCTATCGGTTTCACTCCG